>NZ_KL543983.1:0-31154 GCF_000711905.1 Methermicoccus shengliensis DSM 18856 | reverse complement strand
GCCCACACCAGTGCTGTGAGCACCCTTTCGTCCGTATAGGACTCGGAGGCCGCCAGAATGCAGCACGGATGGTTGGGCCACACCTCGCTCGAGTTGATGAGGTATCTACCATAGCCGTCCACTGCCGCCTCTGCATTGAACGGCTCCCATGCTATGAAGCCATCGATATCTCCTGCCTTGAGCTCGTCCAGCATGGTGGACGGACCCATGGTCACTATATACAGCTCTGTCACTCCTTCCGTTTCCGTTGGGCTCTGTGCACATCCCAGTACGAGTGTGGACGCTATTAGCACAAGTAGCGAAATAATTATCCTTTTGTCCATACAACACCACCTGTTGCATGCTTCTCTTTTCCTTTGTTTGCGGCTTATAGTATATTTTTCTTTCGTAAATGGCATGGCGTGGACCACCGTCATTTGTTATCTAAAGGTATAAATATAATCAGAAGTTTGTACATTTAGGTGAAGCAGATGGTGGCAGATGCTGCGGACAGGGTGATTGCGGCTGCCATGCACTCAGACGAGGCGTTTAGAGGTACGCTCGAGAGGGTGATCAGGGAGGAGCTCAGGCTTTCCATAGGCTCATTCTGCGAGGTGGCTGGCTTATCCACCAGCACCCTGTACAAGCTGCTCTCTGGTGAGCGGGAGCCCAACCTGAGAACACTGAGGGCCATTGTGGCTGCAATACGAAAGCTCACACATCGAGCCCACGAGGAGTTCATAGCAGTGATTGCCGCAAGGCCCGTGCTCGATGGAATCACCGAGGGCAGCATCGTGGTGGATGGAAGAAGGGTACACATAAGGGAGTATGCCGCCACCTCCATCGAGGAGGCCATCATCGCTGCCCTGAGGGCTGAGCGGGAGGGGGCAATCGGGCTCGTTTGCGCACCCATCGTGAGCACCACGGTGGAAAAAATACTCACGATACCCGTGGCAACGATAACTCCAAGGGAGAGCCTGTGGAATGCCGTGAGGCTCGCGGCAAAAAAGAGCCGCACCTGATGTGCTCGGTGGTGGGATTTCTGGCTATTTGATAAATTAATGCGGCTGCCGGGATTCGAACCCGGGTTAGAGGCTTGGGAAGCCCCTGTCATGACCCCTAGACCACAGCCGCTCTATGCAAAGCGCTATGCGACGCTTGATTTACCACGTGGCACAGTCATGCGTTTATGCTATTAAGGATTTTTGGTATGTGGCAGGATGGGGGAAGTAGGAGGGAGCGTTGTGCCTTCATCCTGCTGGATGTCAGGCAAGGGCTGGTTTACCAGCAGCCCTAAGCTCCAGGGCAATGCCTCAGGACTTGCCAGCTCCAGAACTTCATCGAGTTGCTTACAAAGTAAGCAACTGTTGGTTACGGAGTAATCAACATCCAGAACCTCTGGACTTGGTTGGATCAAGTATGCCACTTAATTAAAAAAGCTGGTGGCAGGTGTTGATTACTAAGCAACAAGGACAAATCCCACTATGCCCGCCGGTTCCAGTTCAGCCCCACGATTGCGGCGTCCAGGATGTTCACTCTGTCGTCGTTGTTCAGGTCTGCTCCATCGTCGTAATCGGCGTTGCCATAGTGGGAGTTCCAGTGCAGACCCACCAATGAGGCATCCAGTATGTTCGATACGCCATCGCCGTTGGCATCCCCAGCCATGTACACCACGATGGGGATGGTGGTTGAGCCGCTGGCACCTCTATCTGGGCGGCGTGTTGTTCATTACCGTTACAGCTGCATTGGAAATTGAGATGCTTATCGTCTCTGTATCAGTGTCTGCCAGAATGGTGTTATCTGGCTTGAATGCCAAAGTATAGATACCGGGCGTGGCATTATCTCTCACTCTAAAGGTGAGGGTGGCGAGCGTGCCATTGCCAGTGATGTCCGTTGTCACTGTTCTCGTCTCACCATAGGTGGCATAGCTTGTGCTGATGTTATTTGCCACCACAAGAGAGGGGGAGCCATCAGATGTTAGAAATGCTCCTTTGGTTTGGCTTATTGCTGTGAACACCGAAGGGTCGAAGGTGATGTTGTACTGAGCTGCATGCACTGGAGTGGATGAGCTTACCTCGATGTCTATTGTGAAGCTCTGTCCTCTGGAGACGTTCTGCGTGGCTGGCAGCATGCGCATATACGATAGCCTATGGTATGCGCTCGAATAGCTCATCAGCGGGTAGGTGTCGTCTCCATATGGTCTGTCTCCAATGCCGTCCCCATCGGCATCTGTTCCAGTGAGTCGGAGTAGTAGTTACCAAGATAGCTCGTGTATGTGGAGCCGTTGTAGGTGTATGTGAGCGGAGTGGGAGAGTGCCACGTGTTTGTCGAGCTGGATGAAACGCTGTAGGTGTTGTCGAGCAGGTCGTTGAGGTAGATGTGGTTGTTGCTGGAGCTGTAGAGGTAGATGCCATACTGGTTGCTCGATATGTTGTTGCTGCTGATGTTGTTACCAGAGGAGGAGATAGAGATACCATTCCAGTTGTTCAAGTTGGCAGTGTTGCCACGGTGCAAATTAAACTGCTGAAATACAAAACCTATTTTTCTTCCTCTCAGTCTCGCAAGCTCATTGTCTTTAAGATTTCAATGGGTGGGGGAATTGCTTAAATACCTTTTTGACGCAGCTATTGCAGGGGCTGCGGTCACCCACTCCGAGGCAAGCATCAGGCACTCCTGAGGCGGTGAGAGCGGTTCGGCTGTTGTGGTTGGCTGTGGTCGTGGCAGCGAGCATAACCTAAGGACTACACACCGTTTGAAGGTGGTTGACCGAGCACAACATCCGATGCACTAATCCAGATGGCATATCCTTAGTATCGCTGCAATCAGTATCGAGGATGTAGTAGCCCGGAGATGTTATCTCACACGGAAGCGTTGTGATGTGAGTGATGCCACCATCGGCACTCACGCTAGCGCAGGTGCCATCAGATGCAGATGCAGCAGCCACATTACAAAGAGCAGCTATGATGAATGCAGTGCAAAAGACTGTGATATTAATGTGTCTTGCAGGCATCCCTTATCCCCCAGTTTTCTAATCTGCATTCACCACTTGAAACTTTTTCAGGCCTCCGATGTGATGAGGATGCTGACATATCCAAAAAAATGGGAGGGGGTAGACAGCCCTAATATCCATTATACTGCATACCATAGGTGGAATGTGGACGGTGCGGGCACGTGCTCAGTGTGCCGAGGCACAAGGGTTAAGACAGCTCAGTGATGACAGCAGTGCTGATAGGGCACCGCATAACGATTAGGGTGCTGTCATCACTGATGAGGGCACAACTCAGCACAGAATGTGCAACTCGATGCAACTCGAGAGGCCCATCTACTCATAGCGCAATGCCTCCACTGGCTGTAAGTTAGCTGCCATTCGTGCGGGAATTAACCCAGATATCATACCTATAATAATGGAGAATCCTATGGCGAGCAGAATGAGTTGAGGTGTGATAACTGCCATCGTTTCCCCTCCGATGATTCTAACCCCTACTTCGGAGATTATACCAGAGGCAATGAAGCCACAGAAAACACCCAATAGCCCTCCTATAAATCCAATCATTACGGATTCAAAGAGAAATAACTTCATAATTTCAAAGTTCGTCGCGCCCAATGCCTTTAAGATGCCAATCTGTCTGGTCCTCTCCATCACAGACATAAACATCGTGTTTGCTATACCTATAGCACCCACTAGCAGGGATACCGCGGCTATTCCCGTAAGGAACAGGTTTAGCGTGCTCATGGCCTCTGAGATTCTCTCCATCATAGATGTGGGGGATGTTACTGTAAAGTCCTTTGTCTTTTCTGTAACGTGTCTGGACATCATCAGCTTTTCTTCTATATCGCTGATTACCCTCTCAACTATCTCCTCACTCGATGCCTTGACCTGAATTGAGGAGTAGTGGTCTGGGTCTATGTCCTCAATGACCATTCTTGCGGCATCCGTTGGCATAAATATGGAGTTGTCGTCTCCACCAAAGCTCCCAGACTTCTTCAGCACGCCCACGATTTTGAAGGACTTACCATTGATGCTTATGTGGGTATTCAGTATCAGGGGCTGTTTGAAAGCTTCATTTGCGAGCCTATAGCCAACCACAACGGCATATTTGTCGCTGGACGTTAGGTACCTGCCAGACTCAAGCTCAGATGTCGTAATCTCCCTCCATGCTAAGGGATCAACCCCCTGCACAGAGACAGAAAGGGTCTCCCCCAAATACGAAACGTTAACCTTACCTGAGATTATTCCATTCACAGCCTGAACGCCGTGAACAGATTTTATGATTTGAATATCCTTATCAGTTAGATTCCCAGATTGTGCAGATTGTGCAACTACACTGCCACCCCCACCTGGCCCTCCCATGCCAGCAGCTCTGGAAAATCCAGGAGACACAGTGATGATATCCGCACCCAGACCACCCAGCTGGGATGTCATAGATTGTTGCATGCCCTCCCCAATTGACAGTATAGCAACAACTGCCGCCACGCCTATAACTATCCCCAAGATGGTCAGCCAGCTTCTCAGTCCCCTCTGCGACAGGTTATTCAAAGAGATTTGCGCTATATCGGTGAGCTTCATCTTTTCCTCCTCCTTCTCTGGAGCTCGAGGAACAGCGTTATCCCCACTATTCCAGCCAAGCCCACCATGATATACGTGAGGCCATTGCTCCCAGAAGCCAGCGCACCTGCCTTGGGAGCCGGCTGAGCTGATGAGAGTGTGTTGCTCACTGGGTTTGCCACGGCTGGCCACTCCACCTCCTTTTGGATCGTCCTTCTGATGCCAAGCATGTCCGTGTAAGCAACCTCAACGAGGAGTCCCCTTCCAAATGTCGAGGTCGAGGGCGACACTGTAAAGCTTGCAAGAGTATAATCTCCTGCATCCAGAGTGCCTATGACGTTGGAGGGGATACCAGACACTCTAAAGCCCTCCTGCTCTGGTATGCTCACAACCACAGCGTAGGCGTCATTATCTCCCGTGTTGGCTACTGCCAATGTCGCATCATTTCCAGATATGTCCTGCAGAACAACCTCAAAATCCGTTTTTGGATCGAGTACCTTTACATCAGTTGTGATGACATGGGTGCTTTGAAGGCCATCACTCGTCGCGTAGCTGTACTTCAGTTTTATCTCATTTTCACCGTCTACTGCATACCTGTCCACGAGCACCCTGTACTTCACCAGATATGCCGATGAGCCCTCATCCTCATCCCCTTGGGTGCACTCAATCGTACCCAGCTCCCTGATGGCATCCGCTCCATATATGGAAAACGGATACTCTGGCATAAGCTCCACAACCACATTTTCTGCTTTCTCTACACCCCAGTTTTCCACCTTAAATAACAGATCCACATATCCTCCTGGCTCAGCTGGATATGGGTCCTGGTTGACTAACGTGACGTGTAGGTATGGATCATCGGTGATGATTCCAGACTCAGTTTCGAACACTGTGGCACTCGCCATTGAGCATATCAACAATGCCAAAATGCCTGCCAAAACGACCGAAGAAATGTGCCTCATTTTTCCACTTCTCCTACGATTTTACCGTCTTTTATGTGAATCACCCTCTTGGCCAGTTCTGCAATGCTCAGGTCATGGGTGATCATGACGACTGTTTTACCGTTCTCCTGAAGACTGAGTAAATACCTCATCACCTCGCTACCTGATTTTGAATCCAAATTGCCGGTGGGCTCATCGGCAAGAATCAAATCAGGGTCATTGGCTATTGCCCTTGCAATTGCCACCCTCTGCATTTGTCCACCAGACATCTGGGATGGGAAATGGGCTGCCCTCTCCTCCATACCAACTATTCTCAGGAGTTCTAATGCCCTCTCCCGCCTTTCTTTTCTTTCCTTTTCTACAATCGCCATTGGAAGCTCAACATTCTCCAAGGCGGTGAGGTTGGGGTGCAAATTAAACTGCTGAAATACAAAACCTATTTTTCTTCCTCTCAGTCTCGCAAGCTCATTGTCTTTAAGCTTGGATATTTCAGTGCCATCCAAAAATATCTCTCCCGATGTTGGCTTGTCTAAGCAACCAATCATGTGCAACAGTGTTGACTTCCCAGATCCGCTGGGGCCCACAATCGCCAAAAACTCTTCTCTTTTGATTCTGAGATTTACTCCATCTACTGCAGGAACCTCTGCTTCGCCTATTTTGTACACCTTCCTGACGTCTCTTAACTCTACAATCGTATCACTCATCGTCTTTCTCCTCCGTCTGATGGGGTATAATCAGCTCATATCACTCATCATATCACTCATTGAGCTCCTTGCTGAGAGGGTGTTGAGCTCCCATATCGCTGTACTGCATTGGCTGCTTATTCTGCACTGCCAGTGCCGTTCCTGCAAGCACCCGCAGGAAGGGTGCTGCAACCCCACTATCACACTGCTGCTTTTCATCTGACCATCTCCTGATACGGCACGCGCCCATAGTCAACAAGAACCTTATAAACATTATTTCGATTTTTCCCAATTTTTTGGGTTTGATAAGCTTTATAATACTTTATCTGTGGATTTAACGCTTTATTCTGTTTTTTAAGCTTTAAAATCGGCAAAAATTCCATGTACATCAAATGTGAACAACGTAGTGAGGATGGCTGTACGTTCATAGATAGAAAGGGTTTGGAGGAGCAAAGGAGAGGACATCAGCAAAAACGGTCTTAAGCTCCTTGAGAGTCTCTTCTTGCGTTCGTTGATTACAGAGTAATCAACACACATTCAATCTCATCAGCACTCACACTGCCTCGCTTCTCTCAAAGAAGTAAGCACCCAGAGCGACCATTGTTGCTGAAAAGCCAATCAGGATTACAAAATCAGAAATAACTGGAAACATGGAAACACCAACGAGGACCCCCCTCAGCCCATCCACGCCATAGGTTAAGGGGTTTATGTACGACGCCCACCTTATCCACTCCGGCAAGTTCTGTACCGGAAACATGGCTCCAGACAGGAAGAAGATTGGAAATATTATGAAGTTCATTATCAGACTGAACCCGTGCATATCTTCCATGTTTGAGGCGAATATCAGACCCAAACCGATGAACGTGCTGGCAATGAGCATCATGAAGACCAGTGATAGCAGGACTGATGGGAGCCCACTGGGTCTGAACCCCATGATAATAGAGATGATGAGCACCAGCACTCCCTGAATCAGGGCCGTCGTGGCGCTTCCCACCGTTCTGCCCATGACGATGGCCACTCTGCTGACCGGAGCGACCATGATTTCTTTCAAAAATCCGAACTCCTTGTCCCATAAAACTGAGAGCCCCGCAAACGATGAAGTGAAGAGAAGGGTCATCCCAATAATACCGGGAACCAGAAAGTGTATATAATCAATGGCTTTTGGCATACCGGGAACGGGCATGTTGGTAAAACCGAGCCCCATGAACACAAGGAAGAACAGGGGCATACCAAGCATACCAACGACGCGGGACTTGGCTCTGATGAATCTCTTCATCTCCCTCAGCCACAGCACGTATATGGCCATGCCACTGTCCAACCTCATCTTCTAAGCCTCTTCATTTTTATTTTGTTGTTGGATGATCCCTCATCCCTGATGTTCTTCCCGGTGAAATGAATGAACACGTCCTCCAGACTCGGCTCATGTAGATTGATGGATGCTATACTCACTCCAACCTTCTGGGCGGTGCTAATCAGCTCTGGTATTCTTTTCTCTCCTTTTTCAACCGTCAGGTCCAAAACCTCATCATGTCTCTTCATTGCCTTTATCCAGCTCAATCCTCTCAGATGATCCATCAGCTTATCTATATCTGCCTCTACCTCCACAGATATCACATCACCTCCAAGCACGTCCTTCAATCTCTGGGGGGTATCCATGGCAATTATTTTTCCATGGTCGATGATGGCAATCCTATCGCAAAGATAATCCGCCTCCTCCATGTAATGGGTTGTCAGGATGAGGGTGACCCCAGATTTTTTGTTCAGCTCCCTGATATACTCCCATATGTGCCTCCTCGTCTGTGCATCCAAGCCCAGCGTGGGCTCATCCAGAAAGAGAACCTTGGGCTCGTGGATCAATCCCCTTGCTATCTCCAACCTCCTCTTCATGCCCCCAGAATAGTTTTCTACCAGAATGTCCGCCTTGTCAGTCAGCTCAACGAGCTCAAGGGCATTTTCTATCCTTTTTCTTCTTTCCTCTTTGTCCAGCCCATACATCATTGCGTGAAACTCCAAGTTTTCCCTTCCCGTCAGCTTATCATCGAGAGCGGGCTCCTGGAAAACAATGCCTATGTTCCTCCTCACGTCGTCTCTGTTCGTGGTGATGTCAAATCCAGCTACCTCCGCGTATCCTGAGCTTGGATTGAGCAGAGTGGAGAGCATGTTGATTGTGGTCGTCTTGCCCGCTCCGTTGGGACCAAGGAGACCAAAAATCTCTCCACTTTTAACACTGAACGATATGTGGTCCACTGCTACAAAATTATTGAACTGCTTGGTCAAGCCTTCGACCTTTATTGCATACATTCAGCCCCATCCTCTCGGTTCTTACTCTATCCATGAGATAGTTCCAACCAAAGTATCGTTATCCGATATAAACTTTTTTCATGTCCCTGATTACGGAGTAATCAACATCACCTTGATATATCAAGACTCCAAGGGGGAATGTGGTGATGGCGTGAGTGTTGTAAGAAGGGGCTCTGTCAAGGAGGTGTATGAGGGCGAGCACGAGGATGAGCTGGTATTTCTGTTCACAGACCGCATCTCTGTGTTTGACAAGCCCATCCCCTCCGAGGTGCCCCACAAGGGAGAGACGCTGTGCAGAACGGCAGTGCACTGGTTTGAGCAGGCAGAGAGGATGGGCATCAGCACCCACTTCATTGAGCAGCCCTCGCCAAATACCATGAGGGTGAGGAGGGTGAACGTGATCTCCGATTACTCTCAGCTCAATCCTTCCACAAGGAACTACCTCATACCCCTCGAGTTCATCTCGAGGTACTATGTGGCAGGCTCCCTTTACGACAGGCTGAAGAGCGGAAAGGTGTCTCCAGAGGATGTGGGTTTTTCCAGTGGGCACCGCGTAGAGTACGGAGAGCCCCTTCCCGAGCCGTTCTGTGAGGTCAGCACCAAGCTCGAGAGGGTGGACAGGCTGCTCTCCACACAGGAGGCGCTACGCATCAGCGGGCTCACGCCAGATGAGTTAGAGCACATCTGGGAGATGATACACAGGATAGATGAGCACATCAACAGAAGCGTCGCCAGACGGGGACTCGTCCACGTGGATGGTAAGAAGGAGTTTGCCTTCGATGAGAACAGGGAGCTCATGCTCGTGGACGTGTTTGGCACAGCGGACGAGGACAGGTTCTGGGATGGGGCGGCGTATGATGAGGGCAGGTTTGTTGAAAAGAGCAAGGAGCTTGTGAGACAGTACTACAGGAGCATCGGGTATGTGGATGCTCTGTACGAGGCGAGAAGAAAGGGAGAGCCAGAGCCCCCCATACCGCCGATGCCAGAGGAGCTCATCACGAGGGCAAGCCAGACCTACATCGAGCTCTTCGAGCAGATTACGGGTGAGAGGTTCAGTTGAAGGCATGTGTGTGTGATGCGTCGGTGTTCTTGAGCGGGCATTTGCCCGCCATCCCCATGGGCAATGCCATCACCACGCCAGAGGTGGTCGCCGAGGTCAGGAGCGTGGTGGGAAGGTGTGTGCTCGAGGTTGCTATCTCTGAGGGGCTCACGGTGCAGCCCACGAGAGAGGAGTGTGTGGAGCATGCCCAGAGGCTCACAGAGGCGCTGGGGGACCTTCCGAAGCTCTCCCGTGCCGACCTCTCGGTGATTGCCAAGGCGCTGGAGGTGGGGGGGACTGTCGTCTCGGACGACTACGATGTGCAGAATGTGTGTGCCAAGCTGGGCATCCCCTTTCGTTCGGTGGTGCAGAAGGGCATAGAGAAGAGCAGGCAGGTGGTGCACGTGTGCCCCGCGTGCAGGAGGAAATGGAGGCGAGGGGGCGCGTGCCCAGTGTGTGGAACGCCCCTGAGGACAAGAATGCTATAGTCTCACGGGTACGCCCCTCTCCTTCAGGTAGCGCTTGACCTCGTCCACGGTGTATGTGCCGTAGTGGAATATGGAAGCTGCAAGCGCAGCGTCTGCATTTGCGAGGGAGAACGCCTCATAGATGTGCTCGAGCGTGCCAGCTCCACCAGAGGCGATGATGGGAATGCTCACATGCTCGCCCATGGCTCTGGTGATTGGGATGTCGAACCCCTCCTGTGTGCCGTCCCTGTCCATGCTGGTGAGCAGTATCTCGCCTGCCCCAAGGCTCTCCACCTCCTGTGCCCACCACAGGGCATCTATGCCCACGGGAGTGCGTCCCCCGTATATCACCACCTCGTACCACACGGGGGTGCCATCTGAGCGCACCACCTCGTACCTCTTGCCCTCT
Source organism: Methermicoccus shengliensis DSM 18856 (assembly GCF_000711905.1). NCBI lineage: Archaea > Methanobacteriati > Methanobacteriota > Methanomicrobia > Methanosarcinales > Methermicoccaceae > Methermicoccus > Methermicoccus shengliensis. Next base: position 20,792 of record NZ_KL543983.1, on the reverse strand, counting down.
GCAGAGAGGTCAGTGTTGGACCTGCAGTCTATCGCCACCACTATGCACTGGCTTCCGAACCTCCTCGCAGCCTCTCTCACAAACGAGGGGTTCTTCACGGCTGCGGTGTTTATGCTGACCTTATCTGCCCCAGCCCTGAGTATCGTGCGGATATCCTCTATCGAGTGTATGCCTCCTCCCACGGTGAGCGGTATGAACACTTCCTGTGCGGTGCGCTCTATCACGTCCACCATCGTCTCCCTGCCCTCGTGAGAGGCAGTGATGTCCAAAAACACCAGCTCATCGGCACGCTGATCGTTGTACCGCTTGGCAAGCTCCACGGGGTCCCCGGCAGTCTTCAGGTTCACGAAGTTCACACCCTTGACCACCATCGCCCCATTTTCGCCAAACGTGACGTCCAGACATGGGATGATTCGCTTGGTGAGCACACTACCACACCCTCTTTCCAGAGGCTCTTAGCTTCTCTATTGCCTCATCGGCATTCTTCACCCTTATCAGGTATGCTCCATAGCATGGTTTCACAACGGGAAATACCACGGTGTGTCCATCCACGCCGACGGGCACCATGCCCCTGCCAATGAGCGTGAGTCCCATCAGCTTATCTCCAGCGGGAAGCTCGTACCTCTCTGAAAAATGGCTCTGTATGTATTTTGTGCACTCGTCCAGAGAGACCTGCGAGAGCACTATCTCGTATTCGATATCGTTCAGACAGGGCATCGTAGGAGAAGGGGTGTGGATGCTATTTAGAGTTAATCCCTCGCATGTTCACGCTTTTGTGTAGTTTTGGCTAAACAGAAAAGGCTTTAAATATTCGATGCCTCTGTAGTGGCGGTGTGCGCATGGGGGATGAGGAGATAGAGGCAATAAAGAGGCGCAAGATGGAGAAGCTCTTGAAAAGGGCACAGGGGGCACAGGGTATAGAGCCCGCGATAGATGCTCCCATCACTCTCACCGATGCCACTCTTCCGCGGGCGATAGCAGAGCACAGGGTGCTGGTGGTGGACTGCTGGGCAAGATGGTGTGCCCCCTGCAGGAGGCTCGCTCCAGTGGTGGATGCCCTCGCGAAGCAGTATGCTGGAAGGGTGGTGTTTGGCAAGGTGGATGTGGACAAGAATCCGCTGACTGTGAGGATGTATGCCATTGGCTCCATTCCCACACTGCTGTTCTTCAAGGAGGGCAGGCTCGTGGGAAAGAAGGTTGGTGCGCTTCCCCAGCCACTGCTGGTGGAGGCAGTGGAGGCACTGCTGTAGATTTTTTGATGTGGGGGTGGATGATGGGGCTCTTCAATCTGCGCAGACCCAAGCCCAGAATTGCAAAGAGCACTTCCGTGAGGTACATAGACCTCAAGAGCGCTCACAAGCCATACTACATCGTGGCGTCTGTGGAGGTGGGCAACACCACCACCAAGTGCATCCTGACCGCCACCAACCTGAAGGATGGCAGGGCCCACATGCTCACGAAAATCGTGAAGATGACCCGAGACGTCAGGCCCCCAAAGCCTGGGGAGGACGTGTTCGGTATGACACTCGCAGGCGTGGAGCTCACGAGGGAATCGGTTGCCGAGCTCGTGAGGGATACTCTGCTGGAGGCATGCGCCTCGGTGGGACTCGACATCAAGGAGGACCTTCACTTTGTGGTGAGGAGCACGGGCGTGGTGGCTGGCTTTTCAACGCCAGATGAGGTGGGAAAGATTGTGCATGCGCTTGCCGATGGGTGCCTGATGGCAGGGGTGCCCCCCTCGAGAATGACCCCAGCACTCTCGAGGCACAACCTTCCCAAGAAGTTCCAGCCCTACACACACATCGACAAGGTGGCGTTCGATGGGGCGGTTGCGGGCGTGAGCCCCCCGGTGGGCGCCACCGGGGTGGACCTCGTGGCAAACGAGATGGAGGGAGAGCTTGCCACCGCGGGAATCAAGGAGGGTGCCAAATGGGCTGGAGTGGACTTCAGGAATCCCGTAATCTCGATAGACTGCGGCACCACGCTGGACGGTAGAATCACTAACAAGGACACCCCATATGCAAAAACAGTGGGCAACTTCTGTGGGTATGCTGGAGCCATCGCAGATGAGATTGTGAAGGGCACTGGAGCGGTGGATGGGCGGCTTGGCACTGCCCTAGACCTGTTCAGTGGCAGCTCTGGGGGCATTTCTAAGATTCCTAAGATTCTCAAGGAGAAGGTGATTGGCACCTATAGGGACGAGGTGCTGGAGCACGTGGTGGTTGAAAAGGTGCCCATGGGCAGAGACAGGTATGGGAGCGTGCCCGTGAACCCCTCCTCTGCCGAGAAAATGGGCGTTGTGCTCATAGGGTGTGATGTGGGCGTCAATGGCGATGAGTTCTCCCATCTTCGCAAAGTCGGGCACGAGGTGTACACTGAGCACGGGGCAGGTGCCCTCGCTGGATTGCTCGACGTGGTGATGGCCGAGGTGGTGGCAATGCTGTTGCGCACCGCAGACGAGCTTGGGCTGGTGTATCCAGAGACCAACATTGGTATCACGGGAAGGGCTGGTATCACGGGAGACAAGCCCGCACTCATATTGGAGAACATAGCTGCGATGGGCCTCTTTGATAAGCCAGAGGACCACGTGGTGTTCGTGGACGACGGGCTGGCGAGGGGGGCGGCGGTGATGGCAAGATGCATGAACTCTCTGGGCACCCCCCACAACCCCATCGGTGGGGTGGCCGGGGGAAGATGCGTGATGGGGCAGAGAATGAAGCTTCAGAGGCTTCAGAGGGGCGAAAGATGAGGCTCACGTTCATCACGGGCAACCTTCACAAGCTGGAGGAGGCAAGGGCGTTGCTCTCTCCCCTTGGGATAGAGGTGGAGCACGATGCTGGGGGCTACACCGAGATTCAGTCAGATTCTCTCGAGGAGATAGCTCTGTTTGGTGTGCGGGAGGGATGCAAACGGCTCAACAGGCCCGTGTTCGTGGAGGATGCGGGGCTGTTCATCCACGCACTCGGTGGTTTTCCCGGACCCTACTCTGCATATGTGTTTCGCACGATTGGAAATGCGGGAATACTCAGGCTGATGGAGGGGGTATCTGATAGGGATGCCCACTTCACCTCGTGCGTGGCCTTCTGTGCCCCAGACCACCCGCCAGTGGTTTTTGTGGGCAGGGTGGACGGGCGCATAGCCCGTGAGGAGAGGGGCACGGGAGGGTTTGGATTTGACCCGATATTCGAGGTGGATGGAAGCACGTTCGCCGAGCTTTCCACCGAGCAGAAGAACGCTCTTTCCCACAGGGCGAGGGCGCTATCGAAGTTTGCATCTTTCGTGAGGGAGCTGGATGTATGAGGAGGAAGGAGCTCGAGATAAAGCTCGAGGGACTGGAGGGCTTTTCGCGTCCAAAGCTGCACCTCGAGCAGTACACAACTCCAGCCTCAATCGCCGCCCACATCGTGCACCTTGCCCATCTGATGGGAGACCTTCGAAGATGCGTGTACGACCTTGGGTGTGGTACGGGGGTGCTCGCAATAGCTGCTGCCCTCATGGGTGCACCGAGAGTGGTGGGCATGGAAATAGATCCTCATGCCCTCGCAGCTGCCCACAGAAATGCACACAGGCTGGGAGTCAACGTCGAGCTCGTGCAGTGTGACATCGCTCGCCCCCCATTGAGGGATGGTGTAAAGGGCACCGTGCTGATGAATCCTCCCTTTGGAGCTCAGAGAAGGGGGGCGGACAGAGCATTTCTCAGGGCGGCGATGGCGATGGGAGATGTTATATATACCATTCACAATGAAGGTAGTAGGCGGTTCGTGGAGAGGTTCGTTGAGCCATTCACAATAACGCACATGTATCGCGCCAGATACACAATTGGGAGGATGTATCCCCATCACACGCGCGAGGTGGTGGGCTTGCCCGTGGAAATATACAGAATAGAGGCAAAGCGAGGGGATTCGTATAAAGCTATCCAGGAAGAAGAGCATAATGAGGAGAAAGCTGCTTAGGGACAGCAGCGCTGAAAATAAGGCTCCCAATGAGAGGGCACATGAGCAAAGGGCCAGAAGGGAACGCCAGAGAGGAACACCAAGGGAGCGGCCAAGGGAGGAAAAAATGTCAGAGGAGCCATTCAGGGAGATAGTGGAGAGACCAGAGGAGCTAAAAGATGCACCCTTCGTGCTTCCGGGAGACAGGATTGGCAGTGCCGAGGAGTACCTTCCCGGAAGCGGCACATACGAGCACATGGGCGGAATCTATGCTGCCGTGGCAGGACGTCCATACTACGACAGAGAGCAGCGCTACACCAAGGTGTTTCCAGAGATGAACGCCCCGCACAGAATCAGGGAGGGCGACATCGTGATAGGTGAGGTCACCGACATCAAGGGCTCGATGGTGATGGTGTCCATCGTGTGCCTAGATGACATGGGCGAGCGGGAGATACCCAATCTGCAGCCTGCTGTCATCCACGTCTCCAATGTGAAGGATTCGTACGTGAAGGAGCTCTCCTCCGAGTTCGGATACGGGGACATCATCAAGGCAAGGGTGATAGACTCCAAGAACATGAGGCTTTCCACAGAGGGACCAGAGCTCGGTGTGCTCAAGGCACGGTGCCAGAGGTGTCGCGTTCCCGCAAGGCTGGAGGGTGAGCGGCTGGTGTGTCCATCGTGCGGAGCCATGCTGAAGAGAAAGCTTGCAAGTGGTTTTGCTCAGGGACTTCTCAAAAGGTGATGGGTGTGTTTCTCGTTCTCGAAAAGACGAGTACAGAGCTCAAGATACGGCTCACTGGGGAGTCTCACACGCTGCTCAACCTGCTCACGAGCATCATGCTCGAGGATGAGCGAGTGGATGTGGCATATTACAACATGGAGTTTCCCACATGGAGTGACCCAGTGCTGTATATCCGCACCCATGGCGATGACCCCGTCAGGGTGCTAAAAGATGCATCCATGAGGGTTGCCGAGCTGTGCGATGAGTTCATTCGGACATTCAATGCCGCCAGCTCCTCACAGTGATGAATCTAAAGCACGAGGTAAGGGTGCTCGGCGTGGACGACTCCCCTCTCGTCGCACGGGACGTGCTCGTGGTGGGCGTGCTCTTTCGGGGTGCGGAGTGGATCGATGGGGTGATGAGAACATACATCACAAAAGATGGGCTGGACTCCACGGAGAAGATTGCACACATGGTGTGCTCCTCAAAGCACCACGCCCAGATAAGGGCGATTCTCTTGGATGGCATCACATATGGTGGCTTCAACGTGGTGGACATTACACAGCTGCACGAGCTCACATCCACTCCCGTGATAGCGGTGATGCGGGACCATCCAGACATGGAGAGCATACGAAGGGCCCTCGAGCACATAAGCGAGCCAGAGCTGCGCTATGCGAAGATGCTTCGGGCGGGAGCTCTCACGCAGGTCGTGACAAGGGATGCGCACCGTCCCCTCTATATCCAGACGGCTGGCATCGAGCCCGAGGATGCTGCCAGAATCGTGAGAAGGACCACGGTGCACGCCAACGTGCCAGAGCCCCTGCGGGTCGCCCACATGATATCCAGCGCCATTGTGTTGGGAGAATCTTGAATCTTCGGGGAAGACATGAGAGAAGGTTTATATACCACCATAAAGATTGCAACGAAAAGACCCCTGCTGGACTTTTGGGTTAGATGTGGTTGGCATGTACAAGAAGTGCACACTCTTTGATACGGTCAGGATTCCTCCCTCTGAGCTTGGGGATGTGTTAGAGGACGCTGTGTTCAGAGCCCTGAGGCTCAAGCTCGAGGGGAGGGTGGACAAGAGTCTTGGCGTGATTGTGGCCATCACCGACATCAAGGACATAGGCGAGGGGCACATCCTCGTGGGTGATGGGGCGGTGTACTACGATACCACCTTCGAGGCAATCGTGTTTCAGCCCGTGCTTCAGGAGGTCGTGGAGGGCTTGGTGGTGGAGGTCGTGGAGTTTGGTGCATTCGTGAGCATCGGCGCCCTCGACGGACTGCTGCACATAAGCCAAATCACCAACGAGTTCATCTCATACGACTCAAAGAATGCGAGGCTGGTGTCCAAGGAGAGCTCGGAAGCCATTGGGGAGGGCGACCGGGTGAGGGTGAGGGTGGTGGCCATATCCCTCAACGAGCGTGACCCGAGGGAGAGCAAGATAGGACTCACCATGAGGCAGGTGGGCCTTGGAAAGCTGGAGTGGCTCGAGGAGGAGAGAAAGAGGCAGGAGAAGGAGGTAGCTCCGTGAGCGAGAGGGCATGCAGAGAGTGCCACAGAATAGTGAAGGGAGATGACTGTCCAGTGTGCCACTCTGGAGCGCTGAGCTCTGACTGGAGTGGGTATGTGATAATAATAGACCCTGCCCGCTCGCGAATAGCCCAGAAGATGGACATCAAGACGAGAGGCAAGTTTGCTCTGAAGGTGCGCTGAGTTGTGTGGAGAGGTCATTGCCACGCTGAAAGAGTCCCAAAAGCCCGTGCTCAGAAAGCCCATGGGGAGCCTCCACGGTGATGATGTATCGGTTGTAGAGAGCACACGCGGATGCTCTCAGCTGGTGTGTGTGGGAGACATCATCACGTACAGGGTGCTGCGGGAGGGTCTGGTTCCCAAGCTCTCAATCGTGGACGGGCGCTCGTGCAGGAGGGCGGTGTCCAGTGAGGTGCTCATGGGCACACAGCATCCATCCTTCAGGACGGTTGAGCTTTCCAACCCCTCTGGCACTCTCACGCGGGAGCTCGTACTCGCGGTTAGGGATGCGCTCACCAGCCCACACAGGACACGAATATTTATAAATGGTGAGGAGGATTTGGCTGTTCTGCCAGTCGTCATGCTCGCACCTCACACCACTGGCGTGCTCTATGGGCAGCCCAGAAAGGGCTATGTGGTGCTCAGGGTGCGCAGCAATATCAAGCAGAAGGTTGGTGCAATACTCGACACCATGGTAAAGATGGACCCCAGTGATGGTATCTGGAGGATGCTGCATGGAGATTGAGATCATAGAGGATAGGGAAAACGTGCTCCTTGGAAGAAGGGAGCTCAAGTTCAGGGTGAGCCATTCTGGGCCCACTCCGAGGAGGGAGGAGGTCAGAGAACGGCTGATTGCCCTTTTCAACTCGAGCAGGGATGTGCTCATCGTGGAGAGCCTGAAGCCCGTCTTTGGAGTTGAGCAGGCGGTGGGCTATGCAAAGATATACGAGTCCCCAGAGCGCCTGAGGGAGGTCGAGAGGGACTACGTGATACTCAGAAACTTCCCTCCAGCCAGTGAGGAGGCGAAAGAGGCAGAGGAGGCTGAGTAGGGCAGCGGGGAGTGAGCAACATGGGCGTTCACAAGTACTATGAGGTCAAGGGGGACACACTCATAAGGAAGAGGAAGTGGTGTCCCAAGTGTGGAGAGGGCGTGTTCCTCGCAGAGCACCGCGATAGGCTCGCATGTGGTAGGTGTGGATACACCGAATACAGGGAGTGATGGATATGGGAAAGACTGGGAGCATCACATGGGTGAAGGTCAAGAACAGAAGGGGCAAGGTCAGACTCGTTCCAGAGTCTGAGGCGGTGTACAAAAAGCCTGGGCCAGCCCAGAGGTTCACATCCAGTGGAAAGAAGCGAAGAAGGATGAAGAGATCCTCAAAGGCCGTGGTGAGCTAAAGGGGTGATTTGAGGTGGCAAAGGCTGTTGGCAAGAGGGCAAGCTCGTGGTCCTCCAAGAAGTGGTATCAAATCCTCTCCTCTGCTGAGTTCGGGCAAAAGCCCATCGGCGAGACCCCAGCAGATGACCCCTCCAAGGTGGTGGGGAGGACGATAGAGGTGACCCTTGGAGAGCTGGACAACGACTTCTCAAAGTACAACATCAAGCTCAAGTTCAAGGTGAGGGAGGTCGCTGGGGAGAGTGCATACACTCAGTTTGTGGGCTACACCCTCACCCGGGAGTACCTGCGGTCCCTCGTCAAGCGCAGGACATCGAAGGTGGATGCCAACATCAAGGTGAGCACCCAGGATGGCAAGGTGCTCAGGGTGAAGCCCTCTTGTTTCACCATCAAGAGGGCAAAGAGCAGCCAGATAAGGGCGATACGGAAGGTGATGGAGGAGGTAGTCAAAAAGAGGGCGAGCGAGCTCAGCCTTCAGGCCTTCATAGAGGAGCTGCTGAGCGGCAAGCTCGCATACCAGATATACCGAGAGGCAAAGCACATATACCCTCTCCGAAAGGTGGAGGTAAGAAAGACGCAGATACTGAGCTGATGCCATGTCCAACCCGAAGGTGTACCTCGTTGGAGCTGGACCGGGCGACCCGGAGCTGCTAACCCTGAAGGCTCGAAGGCTCATAGACGAGGCGGATGTGGTGCTGTATGACCAGCTCGTGGGCGAGGACATCATTGCCACCCTTCCCGAGAGCGCAGAGCTCATAAGCGTGGGAAAGTATGCGGGATGCCACACCGTGCCACAGGAGAAAATCAACGAGCTGCTCGTGGAGTATGCGAAGAGGGGCAAGCGGGTGGTGAGGCTCAAGGGGGGTGACCCCTATGTGTTCGGAAGGGGTGGGGAGGAGGCGATGGAGCTCGCAAGGCATGGCATAGAGGTGGAGGTCGTCCCCGGCATCACCTCTGCCATTGCCGTACCAGCCTCAGCGGGCATACCCATCACCCACAGGCAGTGCGCCTCTGTCGTGAGCTTTGTTACTGGGCACGAGGACCCCACCAAAGGTGAGCCCTCGGTGGACTGGGCGCAGCTCGCAGCGCTCGGGGGCACGCTGGTGGTGCTCATGGGCGTCTCAAGGCTTGCTCAGAATGTGGAGGCGTTGCTTAAGGGGGGAAGGAGCCCCAGCACTCCCTGTGCCATCATAGAGAGGGGCACCAGAAGGGACATGCGTGTCATCACGTCCACCCTCGATAGGATAGTGGAGCGGGCAACAGATGCGAACGTGAGACCACCCGCCATACTCGTGGTGGGCGAGGTGGTGGGGCTGAGGGAGCACATACTCCACGGAGAGCGCACATGAGAGTAGGAGTAATGCGCCCCGAGCGATACGAGCGGGAGTGCGCCAGGGTGCTGGCGAGGACTGGGGCGAGGATGGTGTTTGTGCCCTTCATAGAGATACGGCCCACGAAGGGTCGCGGGCTTGAGGATGCGGTTGCAAGACTGAGGGAGGGTGTATCGAGCACGGCAGTGTTCACCTCAGCAAATGGCGTGGACATAGCGTTTTCTCAGGTGGGCGAGAGCCTGTCGGAGGTGCTCTCCAATGTGGATGTGGTGGCGATAGGGCCAAGGACGAAAAAGGCACTCGCCGAGAGGGAGGTGGTGTGCAGGCTTCCGCCCACGTACACATCAGAGGGGATTTGTGAGCTGCTGAGCGATGTGGAGGGGGGCATCGAGGTGCTGAGAAGTGCCCATGGGGATGCGGCGCTCGTGGAGCGGCTCGCACGGCACCATTTGGTCCACGAGTGCGTGCTCTATACGATTGCAAAGCTCTGCGGTGAGCCACAGCACCGCTTTCTCCATGAGGTGGTCGGAGGAGGGGTGGACGTATTGCTGTTCACCTCGAGGATGATGGTGGAGAGCTTCTTTGAGTGCGCCCAGAAGGCTGGCGTGCTCGATGACCTCATGCGCACCCTTCCAAATATCGAGGTGGTGGCAATTGGCCCTCCAACCAAAAGGGCGCTTGCGAGCTGGGGCATAGGTGCCAAGATGCCGAAAGAGCATAGCTTTTCGGCAATGGTTGAGCTTTTGGAGGGTGGGGATGATTAGGCTCAGAAGGGAGGTTTACTCGCTTGACCCCTGCGAGCACGGTGGAAGGGTGGAGGCAGAGAGCAGAAGGAGCAGAAGGCCCATGCTCGAGTTCAGTGCCAGCCTCAACCCGCTGGGACCCCCGCCCCTGCCAGAGGGCTGGCACTCCAGAATAGAGCACTATCCAGACGACAGCTATGCCGAGCTAAAGGAGGTGGTGGCAGGCTTCGTGGGCACATCCCCCGAGTGCATCGTGCCGGGCAATGGCTCCTCTGAGCTCATCAGGCTGTTTGCAGAGCTCGTGTTCGAGCGGGGCGATGTGGTGGTGATACCTGCTCCAACCTTCTCGGAGTACGAGTTTGCGTGCAGGCTGTTTGGGGCCAGCGTGTCCACCGTTCCAGCTGATGAGCTGCTCGATGTGTCCACACGGGGAAAAAAGGCGGTGTTCCTGTGCAACCCCAACAACCCCACGGGCACGCTTGTTGCAAGGGAGGATGTGCTCCAGCTGGCAGAGCGGTGCTCACACACGGGCACTGCACTGTTCGTGGACGAGGCGTTCATGGAGCTTGCGGACAGCGATGAGAGCGTTGCCCCCTATGTGGATGAATACGAGAGCCTGTTCGTGATAAGGTCGCTCACAAAGGCGTTTGCGGTGCCGGGAATCAGAGTGGGGTTTGCCATCACCCATCCAGAGGTGGCATCGCTGATGAACACGGCGAGGCTCACGTGGACGCTCGGAGCCCTTCCAGAGGCGGTGGCGGTGGAGTTTATGCGCAATGCCCATCCATATCTCGAGAGGGCAAGGGCACTCATAAGACAGGAGAGGGCATTTCTCGAGCAGGGCTTTAGGCGGCTTGGGCTGCATCCTGAGCCCTCGAGCGTCAACTACATGCTCGTTGGCATGGGGGAAGTGGACTCCACGCTGTTCTGTGAGCACATGAAGGCAGAGGGCATACTCGTCAGGGACTGCAGGTCGTTTGGGCTGGGTGGACGATACATCAGGGTGGCGGTGAGAACCAGAGAGGAGAACGAGCAGCTGCTCGATGCAGCAGAGAGGGTGCTCGAGCGACTCACCTCATGACCTCATGAGTTCTACCACATCTCTCACGGCATCTACCAGCCTGTTGCACTCATCCACCGTGTTGTAGAGGTACACCGATGCCCTCAGGGCAGGTGGCACGCCTCGAGCTGCAAACCACGAGTGCACACAGAACGCCCCAGAGCGTATCGCTATGTTCTTTGTCTCGTCGAGCACCAGCGCCACATCGTGGGCATCTCCGTGAGAGAGCTCCAGCACAAAGCTCGTGATGCCTCCACGCAGCGCAGGGTTTTCTGGGCCTATGATGGTGCACCCCGGTATGTTGGAGAGCCCTTTGTGCAGCACCTCGTTCAGGGCGCGCTCGTGTGCCTCTATGTTCCTCATACCCACCTCCTTGAGATAGTCCACCGCCGCCCCTGCCCCGATTATGCCCGCATAGTGCTGAAGCCCACCCTCGAACTTGTGGGGAGGCTCGAGAAACGTGGCACTGGTGTACGTGCTCGTGCTCACGGTATCGCCTCCAGTGATGAAGGGGTGCATCCGCTTCAAAAGCTCATACTTGCCGTACAGACAGCCCACGCCAGTGGGCCCCGTCATCTTGTGCACAGAGCACGCGAAAAAGTCCACGTCCAGCCGCTCGAGGTCGAGGGGCATGTGGGGCGCGCTCTGTGCTCCATCCAGCAGCACCAGCGCCCCGTGGTCGTGGGCGATTTCGATGACCTCCCTCGCTGGTATGCTCACACCATCGAGGTTGGATGTGTGCACCATGCTCACGAGGGACACGCCCTCCTCCATCATGCGCTTGAATGCCTCGATGTCGAATGTGTTGTCCGCTCTGGAGGGCACCACCCTGTGCACTATCCCTGCGCGCCTTGCGAGCATCTGCCATGGCACGAGGTTGGAGTTGTGCTCCTTGTCCGTGGTGAGCACCACATCTCCCCTCTTTAGACCCAAGCTGTATGCCACGAGGTTTATACCCTCGGTGGTGTTCTTGGTAAACACGAACTCACGGGAATCGTGGCATCCAAAAAAGGAGGCTATCTTTTCCCTTGCTCCCTCCACCTCGTCGCTCACGCGCCTTGAGAGCGAGTGCACAGACCTTCCAGCACATGCGCTGTACTCCTCGTAGTATCTCAGAACGGCATCTATCACGCATCTTGACTTCAGGCTCATGCATGCATTGTCCAGATACACGAGGGGCATACCGTTTTTCTGCGTGCCAAGTGCTGGAAAGTCGCCTCTTATTTTTTTCACGTTCATCTACTTTCCCCCGTGCACTATCTCGAAGAGCTGTGTGAGCCTTCTCTCGGCATCCTCCCTGCTCTTGGCCCTCCTGACAATCGCCCTTCCCGTGGAAAACACCATAATCATCACGTCCCCATCCTCGATGAGCACGAAGTCGCGCTCTGGTGTGATGTGCACCTCTCCAAATGCCTGCCTCAGGGTGTCCATCACATCCTCAGAGAACTCCAGTTTGCCAAGCTGAGCCTCTCCGCTGAAGGACATCTCCCCCTCTGATGCTCCAGCACACGGCTCTATCTTGAGAATTCTCATATGCCATCACATGGAGCTGGGACATTTAGAGTTTTTCCCACTTGTTGATTACTCTGTAACTCTGTAATCAACACGACAAAAGGGAAAAGCTTTTGTTGAGTATTTCAAACTCGATTCGATAGATTGATATTCCACTTGAAATTGTGATTTCCCAGCGCGGGCACTTTACAAGTGTAGTATAGAGGCATTGGAGTGGGGTTGATAGGACTGATACCGTGCCCTCAATGCGATTTGCAAGCTGGTGGAGTACAATAGAAGGCTTGAGAGGACGCTGGGATGGGACAGAGGAGAGCTTGTGGGAAGGCGCATAACAGCGTTCATTCAGAGGACAGGAACCTATCTGACACAGGAGCGAAAGACGTGCACCCATGCCCAACGGCTCGCCCACATAGAGATGGAGACGGGAAGTGGCATTGCCCCGATGCCAACCACATTGACGCACATGCTGGAGCCTTATACAAATTACTTTGATGTAAAGCAAATCTTTTATACCTTGGGCCACCATTGTAAAATGTATTGACATAAAGAAAAGTTCATTTGTGTACATCGGGGTGATGATATGCGAAGAGAGCTGTGCATAGTGATAGTGGTAATTGTTTTTGCCCTCACGGGTGTTGCTGTGGCTCAGGAGGAGACGCTCGCCACCAGCTCGTCCAAGATGCTGTTCATCCTTGGCACGGACGAGAACGAGGGGGCGCTGCTCTCTGCCAAGAACAACTCCACGCTCACGGGTGTGATGGACATAGATGTGTACACGCAGAACGACACCATACCCGCCATCAACTTCTCGCAGTACTGTGTGGTGGTCATAGAGAACAGGACATCTGCGGACATTGCCGCATGGAGCGCTGGACTCGATGCGGCAAAGGCAAATGGCACGCATATAATAGGTTACATGCTGCCCCACGATGTTTCGATAACCAGCGTGAATCAGACTATATACACCACGTTCGAGCGCTACTGGATTCAGGGGGGACAGGACAACATCAACAACCTCATAATGTATCTTGGAAAGCAGCTGTGTGGCAAGTGGGCATCCACCACCATCCCAGAGCCACAGGTGGTGAGGCAGAGGGTGTCCATCACGTACATCCTCAACTCGGACGCGTGCAACTATTACCTCAACAGGGTGTTGTCGAGCAACCGCGTGATTACCGACAGGTTCAACGTGCACGTGTACTCGGGCAGCGAGGCGGTGAGCGGGCTTCATGACATCTCACACGAGGATGTGATATTCCTGTACATGATAGGCGCCAATGAGATGACTCAGCTCAAGGATGCACTGCTCGCGGCAAAGGCGAACGGCACCCAGATAGGGCTGTTTGGGATGATGGACACGTATGGCGTTGCCACCCTCGACCTCACCACACCCCCCCCACAGCATCGTGCTCGACTACTTCAACAACACCAGCGAGGCAAACATGGAGGGCTGGATAAGGTATGCTGGCTCAGAAATAGCTGGGGCATACATTCAGTATCCCCCGCCAGCCCCAGCATCAATCCCCTCCTATGGCATATACCATCCAGATGCGTTCCCGAGGATATTTGCGAACAGCACTGAGTACTTAGAGTGGTACGGCTCGGCTGGCTCCCACCACCTTTACGACCCGAACAACATCACAGTGGGCATCATCCTCCCAAGCAAGCTTGGAAAGACGCAGATTGAGTATACTCTCGAGAACGCCATCATACGCGAGCTGGAGTCGAGGGGATGCAACGTGATACCGGCCACGTACGATATGTTCTCCTCCGACAGGCAGTACTTCGTGGATGTCAACGGCACAGTGCTCGTTGATGTGATTGTGTCCCTCAAGGGGTTTTACATGAACTACTTCAATCAGGCCGCGGGTGTGGCAAAGCTGCAGTCCTTCAACGTGCCAGTCATCAAGGCGATAGGAGACTACTACCAGAGCCCAGATGAGTACAACAACAGCACCCATGGGCTGAGCACCAGCTCGCTTTACTATCAGGTGGTGCAGCCAGAGATAGACGGATGTATCGAATATATCTGGGTGGGCGGCAGGGTGAAGAACGCGCAGGGACAGTACTACTACGAGCCCCTTCCACAGCACGTGGAGTGGCTGTGCAACCGCACGATTCGATGGGCACATCTCCACCGCATGAGCAATGCCCAGAAGAAAGTGGTCATCATGTACTACAACCACGAGGGAGGGAAGAACAACATAGGTGCGAGCTACCTCGATACCGCAAAGAGCATCTCCCTCGTGCTGCAGAGGATGCGTGCAGAGGGCTATGACCTCGGAAATGGCACGCTTCCCAACGGAACAGAGCTCATAGACCTGTTCATAGAGAGCAGGAATGTGGGCACGTGGGCGCCGGGAGAGCTTCAAAAGCTCGTCCAGTCGGGCTATGTGGAGCTCATTCCCAAGGACGAATACATGCAGTGGTACAACACCCTTCCCGCAGATGTGAGGGCGGACGTGGAGGCCAAGTGGGGCCCACCCCCAGGAGATGTGATGGTGTATGGGGACAGCATCGTGATCCCGAGGCTCAAGTTTGGCAACATCGTAGTGATGCCGCAGCCCATGAGGGCAAAGGCATCTGATGAAAAGCTGCTTTACCACAGCAAGGAGATACCCCCCACACACCAGTACCTTGCAGCATACTTCTGGATAAGCAGGGACATGGGTGCGGATGCCATCGTGCACTTCGGCACGCACGGCACACAGGAGTGGCTTCCGGGGAGTGAGGTGTCGCTGCACAGGTATGACTACCCCTCCATCATGGTGGACGACATCCCAGTGGTGTACCCCTACATCATGGACAACGTGGGCGAGGGCACGCAGGCAAAGCGCAGGGGCAACGCGGTAATCATAGACCACCTCACACCCCCCATCGTGACTGGCGACCTGTATGGGGAGCTTCTGGAGCTGAACGACAAGATCGAGGCATACGAGAAAGCGACCGACTCATCGCTAAAGCAGTCCTACAGGGATGCGATACTCGACCTGTATGAATCGCTGCACCTCGATGAGGATCTGAACGTGAGCAAAGCCGAGCTTGAGCTCATGAACGACACACAGTTCACGAGCTTCCTTGACAACGAACTCACGGACTACATAGACGAGATAAGATGGGGGTACATGCCCTATGGGCTGCACGTGTTCGGCGTGCCACCAGAAGGGAGTGAGCTTGTGTCTATGGTAAAGTCCATGCTGGGCAAGCCCTTCATAGACCACATCGTGGCGGTGATTCCGCACACCAATGGCACTCAGAGAGAGTGGGAGAGCATTTCACATGAATATGCAGAAAGGATGCTCGAGCACGTCTTGCTCAATGGTACCAATGTCACATACGCCCAGATGGAAGTGCTCGGGCTGGTGAACGCCACGATCTCGGACGACCTCAACACTTCTCTCGTGTATGCATCGAGACTCAACCAGACCACGAGGGAGATCGACCAGCTCATGCGTGCCCTCAATGCGGAATACATAGAACCCGCCTCTGGCAACGACCCAATCAGGAATCCCGATGCCCTACCCACTGGAAGGAATTTCTACAGTTTCGATCCAAGAAAGTTCCCAGATGAGCAGACAGAGGCGATGGGCGCGTTGCTGGCAGACCAGCTCCTCTCTCAGCACCTGCAGGCGACCGGCAGCTACCCGAAGAAGGTGGCATTCGTGCTCTGGTCTGTGGAAACTATGAGGCACAGGGGGCTGGTGGAGGCCGAGATATACTCGCTTTTGGGCGTGAAGCTCAAGAGGAGCTGGGGAAGGGTCGTGGGCTTTGAGGTGATACCACAGAGCCAGCTTGGAAGACCGCGTATAGACGTGGTGCTCGTGCCCTCTGGGCTGTACAGGGACACGTTTTCATATCAGCTACAGCTCATGGACGAGGCAATAAGGCTCGTGGCAAACCTCAACGAGAGCAACTCCACGAACTACGTCAGGGCAAACTCGCTCGCGCTGTACCAGCAGCTCGTGGACGCGGGCTACAACAACACCACAGCATGGGACCTCGCCCAGTGCCGTATATTCAGCGAGGCTCCAGGCGACTATGGCACAGGGCTTCCAGAGGCAATAGCGGCGAGCAATACGTGGGACAATGAGTCAAAGCTCGCGGACCTCTTCCTCTCGAGGATGTGCAACGTGTATGGCAAAACGAGGTGGGGAGAATCTTACGAGGACGTGCTCAGGATGAACATGGAGGACGTTGAGGCTGCGGTGCACAGCGACAGCTCCAACCTCTATGGGCTGATAGACAACGATGACTTCTTCCAGTATCTTGGAGGTATCATCCTCGCGGTGCGCTCGCTCACGGGCTCCAACCCTGAGAGCTACGTCGCCGACCTTCGCAACCCCACCAGCCCACAGATGACGACACTCGAGCACATGTTCAGAACGGAGCTCAGAACCCGCTACCTCAACCCCAAGTGGATACAGGGCATGATGGAGTTCGACTATGCGGGTGCAAGGGAGATGCAGAAGCTCGTGGAGTTCATGTGGGGGTGGGACGTGACCGACCCCACCCTAGTGACTGACGCCAACTGGCAGCAGCTGTACGAGGTGTACGTGCAGGACAAGTATGGGCTCGGGGTGGACGAGTTCCTGAAGAGCAACCCCTATGCTCAGCAATCCATCACTGCAAGAATGCTCGAGGCCATCAGAAAAGGCTACTGGGACGCCTCCGACGACGTCAAGGCAGCCCTTGCGGAGGAGTACGTCAGGTCAGTTGCTCAAAGCGGGGTGGCGTGCTGCCACCACACCTGTGGCAACCCATCGCTGGATGCCTATGTGCAGGGGCTGATGTCGCTGCCAGGGATGAGGGTGGACCTGTACACCTACCAGCAGTACCTCCAGCAACTGCAGGACGCCACGCTGAGGCCACAGCAGATGCCACAGCGGATGATGCAGAGCACGGACTCTGGAGCATGGAGGGTGAACGAGACACAGCACATATCTGGAGAGGTGCCCGGAGTGTCCGATGAGCCTTCCACAGCGGAAAAGGACACACAGGAGGCAGAGGAGGTGAGCGGGTACGAGCTCACGCAGGAGAGGCAGAAGGTGCCCGCACTGCCCCCCATCACCTCGTCCGTGCCCATAATGGGTCTGGTGTTCGTGCTGATCATCGGGGGCACGTTTGGCATCGGATACCTGCTGAGAGGGAGGGGAGGGCTGTGAGTTCCCCTTCAAAAGTCTTTTATAGTTGGCACATGAGCCCTTCGACTGGAGGTAATCACAATGCCAGCATACGTTGACCCAGAGACGTGTACAGGCTGCGAGACGTGCGTGGATGAGTGTCCCGTCGAGGCCATCAGCATGGACGGAGAGGTCGCCAAGGTGGACCCCGAGCTGTGCACAGAGTGCGGGCTGTGCGTGGATGCGTGTCCAGCCGGGGCTATCAGCCTCAAGGAGGAGTAAGGCCTTCCTGTGAGGCTCACTCTTTTTTAGGCTATTTTTTCAGGCTTTTTAGGCTATTTTTTCAGGCGCTGCACAGGCTCTGTGAGTTCGAACGAGCCGTCGAGTATCCTGCGCTTGAGCTCCTCGCATGCTGCAATAGCACCCAGCCTGTCTGAGAGCCGAGCCACGATTGGTATCATCCTGCCGAGCCGCAAGTGCCCGAGATGCGCGCCAAGAGCCCCAGAGGTGGTGGTGCAGTGACCACAGTGCATGCACCTCGTCTCGTCTATGACCCCTTCATCCGAGAGCGCGCCTGTGGGGCACGCCCTCGCAGCCGCCGCATACTCTGTCATGTCGGCACCCCCCACGTGGATGTCGAGGTCTGTGCCCTGCCACACGTCCGCGTAGCTCGTCTCTGCAAGGATGTGCCGTCCGAGCACGCTCGCCACCATGAGCGGGATGTGCTCGTCCAGCACGCTCGCCCGCTGCAGGGTGCGCCTGTCGGTGATGGGTATGGGCACCGCCACGGTGCACACCACCTCTGGGGAGAGCGATGTCCTAAAGCCCCCAGTCCACCTTGCCTGCATGTGTTTCAGGTCGCCAACGATGGACAGGTTGGGCCTGTGGAGATAGCTGCGCGTGCCAAGGCCCATCACGAACCCCTCCCCACCGTTGTACAGCACACGGGTACCCACCCCGATGTGCTCTAACTCTGGGTCGTTCTGTATGGGGTTCAGCTCACCGCATCCTGCGACGGTCGCCTCTGCCATGCCTCCTTGAAGGGGAGATATGGAGAATATGGAGCGCACTGGGCTTTTTGAGGGGTTGACGATGGCGAGGTAGTTCATGAACGCACACCTCGTTCCAACCATCCTCGCATGTCCAAGCTCGTCCAGCGTGGTGGTGGTGCGTACGGTGGTACCACCATGGGTCTCTACCTCCACGTCCACCCGCCTGCCCTCCAGGAGGTCCCTGATGAGGTGCCCCCCGCCATAGCCGTCGCTGTGGTCGGTGGCGTGCAGCGTGCAGTCCACATAGCCCAGCCGCTCGTTGGGGCAGGGACCTGCGTGTGCAGGTATGCCCCCTATCCTGACAGAGCGAGCCCTCAAAAAGGCGTTGCGCTCTGCCACCTTCAGGGAGAGTACCAGCATCGTGCCACTCATCACCGCCTTGGTGGCACACGTAATCACGTCCACCTCATCGAGCCTCTCCCCATCCCGCACCATCTGCTTGAACTCATGGGCGCCCACCACCAGAGCGTCGTGGCGCTCTATCTTCTCCCTTATCTCGGCAACAGAGGACTCCATACACAGAGGTTGCGCTCCATGGATATAAAAGGGAGGAAGCCCCCACTCCCCTTTCCGCACGCCAAGGAAGCCCCCTCGGGTGGTGTCCGCCCATCCAAGGCTCTACATATCCCCTCTATATTCTTGAAATATTTATAACTTGCCTTCTGGGTATCGCATATAAATGGTAGATAAAGTAGCTACATTTACTGCTTTATCCTATAAAACAACCAGATATATCAACATAATAAACTAACTCTCTCAGAAAGTTTAATCAAATAAATTTTAATTATGGAAAGTAGCTTTTATTTAAAAACCACCAGCATGCACCACATTATAGGGTAAAATCAGAGTGAAATCCTTACAATTGATAACATTTATATCAGAATAAACTCCACCACTCCCCTGTAAAAAACCATTGGGAGGAGGAACTATGGCTGTAAAGATGAGATACACCAAGATGGCCTACACCAACCCAGACGACATGGTGTTCGGAGAGGCTCCGAACCCCATCAAGAACTACGGACTGGACCTGGAGCTTGGTGCAGGATACGTGGTGCCAGAGACCAACTACGCACCAAGGCCCGGCTCTGAGGCCTCCAAGATGAAGCTTGTGAACGAGTACAGACACATCACCAAGGACATCCTCGAGAGGTGTGTCACGATTGGACTTCCCACCATGCAGCTCGAGACAGAGCACGTGTTCCAGATGACCAACGACCCATCATGGGGCGAGGCGGTCACCAAGAAGCAGTTCGAGCTGATGAAGAAGTTCAACGAGGAGTATGGCATCAAGCTCGCTCTCAGGCACACACCGGGTGACATCAGGCGTGATGAGCTGGCACCCGCTGGCCTGAGAGAGGACGCAGAGCACGACTACCCCAACAAGATGATTGCTACCGTGGAGGCATGTGCCAAGGCGGGTGCGTCCAACATCTCCTGTGAGACCGTGGGCGGCAAGGAGATTCTGGACTATGCAGTGGCCAGGCAGGACCTCAAGGGCATCCTGTTCGGCATCGGCTGCCTGGGCAGCATCGACATGGAGTGGGTGTGGAGCCAGATAGTGGACACCGTGAACAAGGCGGGCACGAGCTGCATACCCGGCGGTGAGACCAACTGCTCTGGTGCCAACACGTGCATGTTCGTGGCTGGCGGTCTGCTGGACAACAACCTGCCCCACGTGTATGCCATCATCGCCAGGGCCATCGCAGCTGGCAGGACGCTCGTGTGCTACGAGTGTGGCGCCAAGGGACCTGGCAAGGACTGTGGATACGAGGGTCCAATCGTGAAGGCCGTGGCAGGTGTGCCCCACGCCCAGGAGGGCAAGGACGCCACGTGCGCCCACGCGGACGTCATGGGCAACCTGATTGCACAGTGCTGTGACCTGTGGTCCAACGAGTCCGTGGAGTATCACTCCGAGTTCGGTGGCTCCACGGTGCAGGTGTGGGCACAGGCTCTCGGATACGAGGTCGCCCTGATGAACGCCGCAAAGCAGACGGGCAAGGACAAGGTGCTCAGAGACCTGTACGTGGCAGCCGACCTGTACAGGGACCCGCAGCCCTATGTGCTCGCATACTTCAACGCCTTCAAAGTTGGGCAGGCAATCGTCGAGAATGGCAACGACGTCTACCTCAGGGCAAAGGCTGCGGGCGAGACCGCCGCAAAGATTGTGGACGAGGCCAACAAGAAGGGCGAGCTGAAGCTCACGAAGTTCGAGAGGAAGGCGCTCGACAAGGCACTCGAGGAGCTGGCGAGCTTCCCAGACTCCATGGACGCCTTCATGGACGAGTGCATCAAGGAGTACTCCGAGAAGGTGGACGTGTTCAACCCGAAGAACTACGGACTGTAAGTCCGTGGCTCTTCTTTTTTCTTTTTCTTTTTTGTGTTTTGTGTTTT
>NZ_JONQ01000015.1 GCF_000711905.1 Methermicoccus shengliensis DSM 18856 | reverse complement strand
TAGGGTAAAATCAGAGTGAAATCCTTACAATTGATAACATTTATATCAGAATAAACTCCACCACTCCCCTGTAAAAAACCATTGGGAGGAGGAACTATGGCTGTAAAGATGAGATACACCAAGATGGCCTACACCAACCCAGACGACATGGTGTTCGGAGAGGCTCCGAACCCCATCAAGAACTACGGACTGGACCTGGAGCTTGGTGCAGGATACGTGGTGCCAGAGACCAACTACGCACCAAGGCCCGGCTCTGAGGCCTCCAAGATGAAGCTTGTGAACGAGTACAGACACATCACCAAGGACATCCTCGAGAGGTGTGTCACGATTGGACTTCCCACCATGCAGCTCGAGACAGAGCACGTGTTCCAGATGACCAACGACCCATCATGGGGCGAGGCGGTCACCAAGAAGCAGTTCGAGCTGATGAAGAAGTTCAACGAGGAGTATGGCATCAAGCTCGCTCTCAGGCACACACCGGGTGACATCAGGCGTGATGAGCTGGCACCCGCTGGCCTGAGAGAGGACGCAGAGCACGACTACCCCAACAAGATGATTGCTACCGTGGAGGCATGTGCCAAGGCGGGTGCGTCCAACATCTCCTGTGAGACCGTGGGCGGCAAGGAGATTCTGGACTATGCAGTGGCCAGGCAGGACCTCAAGGGCATCCTGTTCGGCATCGGCTGCCTGGGCAGCATCGACATGGAGTGGGTGTGGAGCCAGATAGTGGACACCGTGAACAAGGCGGGCACGAGCTGCATACCCGGCGGTGAGACCAACTGCTCTGGTGCCAACACGTGCATGTTCGTGGCTGGCGGTCTGCTGGACAACAACCTGCCCCACGTGTATGCCATCATCGCCAGGGCCATCGCAGCTGGCAGGACGCTCGTGTGCTACGAGTGTGGCGCCAAGGGACCTGGCAAGGACTGTGGATACGAGGGTCCAATCGTGAAGGCCGTGGCAGGTGTGCCCCACGCCCAGGAGGGCAAGGACGCCACGTGCGCCCACGCGGACGTCATGGGCAACCTGATTGCACAGTGCTGTGACCTGTGGTCCAACGAGTCCGTGGAGTATCACTCCGAGTTCGGTGGCTCCACGGTGCAGGTGTGGGCACAGGCTCTCGGATACGAGGTCGCCCTGATGAACGCCGCAAAGCAGACGGGCAAGGACAAGGTGCTCAGAGACCTGTACGTGGCAGCCGACCTGTACAGGGACCCGCAGCCCTATGTGCTCGCATACTTCAACGCCTTCAAAGTTGGGCAGGCAATCGTCGAGAATGGCAACGACGTCTACCTCAGGGCAAAGGCTGCGGGCGAGACCGCCGCAAAGATTGTGGACGAGGCCAACAAGAAGGGCGAGCTGAAGCTCACGAAGTTCGAGAGGAAGGCGCTCGACAAGGCACTCGAGGAGCTGGCGAGCTTCCCAGACTCCATGGACGCCTTCATGGACGAGTGCATCAAGGAGTACTCCGAGAAGGTGGACGTGTTCAACCCGAAGAACTACGGACTGTAAGTCCGTGGCTCTTCTTTTTTCTTTTTCTTTTTTGTGTTTTGTGTTTTGTGTTTTCTGGTGTTAAGAGAACGGAAGCTTTGAAGTGTGGATTTTTATATCTTGGGCTGAAATCAGATTGCCGTTTGAGGTGTGTATGCCCTCTGCAGCGCCCTCTGAAAGTACTGTCGAATTTCTCCCGAGCTGGAGCGAACAGCGCCGTCAACCCTTTATAATACACATCCAAGAGGTGCTGTGAGATGATGTGCATGGGAGTACAGAGGTGGTGAGTGGGTGCATGGCTTGAGGAGGGGCGTGTGGAGTTGAGAAGGGCAGCGGTGTGGTTCGGACACGTGCTCGATGACGGGCGAATCGAGCCCATCGAGAGAGACGTGGACGTGCTCACAGAGCACGTGCTGCAAATAGGAGGGTGCCCACCTCTTCCATTCTCCATGAGCGAGCGCGCCATCGAGAGCGGGCTCTTTTCGAGGCAGGAGTACTACTCCCTGCTAAAGCAGGTTGCCACAAGGCTCGCCAGCCACGCAATCCGCACGTCAATACCAGAGGACTGGGAGGTCGTTCGGGCAATCGACTGCCTCGACGAGCTCACGCGGTGCCTGAACGTGCTGGGAGAAAAGCGCAGGGAGGTCGAGGAGACGGGCGCTCTGGCAGAGGAGGTGCCATGCTGGATGGAGCATATCACGATGTCGGTGGACACTCTGTCCCGTGAGCGGTCATTGCTCATCGAGGGGGTGGAGCGTGCGGTGCGAAGGTGTGCTCCGAACACGGCAGAGGTCGCCACCTCCCTGATTGGTGCAAGACTCATCGCAGAGGCAGGGGGGCTCAGGGAGCTGGCGATGCTGCCTGCGAGCAGCATACAGGTGCTGGGCGCCAAGAGGGCGCTGTTTCGGCACCTTCGGGGCAGGGCTCCATCGCCCAAGCACGGCGTGCTGTACAGCCATCCAGCGCTCGCAAGGGCACCGAGAAAGATGAGGGGAAAAATCGCACGTCTGCTCGCCTCCCGCATCGCCATAGCGGCAAGGCTCGACTACTTCAGGGGCACCCTCGACGAGGAGTTTGTGAGCGATTTTAGGGAGAAGCTGAAAGAGAGGGGCATCGAGCTGTAGCATCACGTCCTGTACCTCGAGTTCAGCTCCACGTACTCGTGGGTGAGGTCGCATCCCCATGCGGTGGCGCTGTGGGAGCCCATCCCAAGGTCGATGTCTATCACGAGCTCCTCGCCCTCCATCGCACGGCTTGCCTGCTGCTCATCGAACGGCAGGGGCTCGCCCCCCCTCACCATATGCACGCCAGCAATGCTGATGGAGGTACGTCCCGCATCCACGCGCGCTCCGCTGTAGCCCAGCGCTGCCGCCACCCTCCCCCAGTTGGGGTCCCTGCCATACACAGCGGTCTTGACGAGGGTAGAGCCCGCCACCGCTCTTGCGGCGGCTCTGGCGTCCTCGATGCTCTGTGCCCCCCTCACGTTCACAGTGATGAGCGTGCTCGCGCCCTCAGCATCCGCCGCCATCATGCGGGCAAGCTCACGGCACACGTAAGAGAGTCCCTCTCTGAGGTTTTGCTCGTACACCCACATGTCTGCTGGCACCCTCTCACATGCCACCGATGTGAGCAGCACCATGTCGTTGGTGCTCGTGTCTCTGTCTATCGTGAGCATGTTGAATGAGCAGTCCACAGCCTCCCTGAGCGCCCTTCTCAGTACTGGGGAAGGAAGCTGCGCATCCGTATAGATGAAGGCGAGCATCGTTGCCATGTTGGGCTCCACCATCCCAGCCCCCTTCGCGATGGCGCCCAGCACCACCCTCTCGCTGCCCTCTCCCACCTCGACTGCAATCTCCTTCTTTGCCCTGTCCGTGGTGAGGATTGCCCTCGCAGCCGCATCGCTTCCCCTCGGGCTGTGCTCCAGCATGGGTGCCACCCTCTCTATCTGGCTCTCAATCAGTGGCATGTTGAGCCTGCATCCAATGACTCCTGTGGAGGAGACGAGCACCCTCCCCCTGCTAACCCCCATGGCGTCTGCCGCAAGCTCTGCCATGCGCTCAGCATCCTCGAGCCCGCGCCTTCCGGTGAACGAGTTGGCGTTTCCGCTCGAGACCACGATGCCCTCTGTCCAGCCCCTCGAGGATGCTAGCCTTGCCCTCGTAAGCACGAGCGGGGCTGCCTGAAAGGCGTTCTTGGTGTACACCCCAACACACCTGCCCCGCGCGCGCACCAGCGCCAGACCGTCTTTTCCATCTCTTCTACCCCATGCCTCCACACCCTCGACTGCACATATGCCACCCTCCACTCTTCTGATGTGCGCCATGAAGGCATGCTCGCTGAGATGGTATTTATGCTTGATGTCCAGTCAACTACCCCACCCTGACGGACGGGGCTTGTCCCTCGAAGGGACGTCTGGGTGGCTGACAGCACCCCAGTGAGTCTCGCATATAGCGGAACTCACGAGTTCTCCTCTCTATGTTACGAGCACCAACTAAATCTGCATTCAGCGTGTAGCCACATGCCTTGCATCGAAATAGTTTGCCATTTCTGTTTGCTTTGTTCACATGATAACATCTTGGACAAGTAATAGAGGTATGCTTGGGGTCAACATAGACTACCGCTATCCCCCTCTGCTTAGCCTTATACTCAATTATGAACTGTAGTTTGCGGTAAACCCACGACTCAAAGTCGTATCTCTGCTTTTTCCTAACCTTCGTCCTCTTCCTTATTCCATTCAAATCCTCCAATCCAATCACGTCTACGCCTTTCTCTAAAGCGAACTCTACCACTCTCTTGCTCGCTACATGGCAGATATTGTTGATGAGCCGTTTCTCCCGCCCAGCCAATCGCTTAAGCATTCGTTTGGCTGAGCGGCTGCCCTTCCTCTGCAAGCGTTCTCTCATCCCAACGAACATGTGTCTGATGTGCTTGATTATTCCTCCATCGAAAAATGTGCATTCTAAATCCGTTGTGGATGCAACCGCTATGTAGTTTAACCCTATATCCACTCCCATGAACTTTTTAGCCTTCGACAAATCGACATCAGGAACTTCTTTCTCAACCGACAGGTGGAAGTAATATTCGTTTCCTCTCTTAACCAAGCGGGAAGCTAAAAACTTCCATGTCCCATCGAAGTACTGCTTTGCATACTCGTAGATTATTAGCTTGTATTTCTTCCTTCCATCGAGGGTTGTTATGCTTAAATATTCACCCTTAAACGAAAAATCTCTGCCATACGATAGAGTCATTGTTCTTGCGTCGAACTCAGCAAGCCCCCATTCACCATTGGACTTCATGGACTTATAAGCTCCTGCTACTTGCCTGCATACATTGCATGCCATCTGTGCTTTCAAGCCAATGGTGTTTCTCAGAATGGGATAGCAGATTCTCTGGAGATTGTTTGCCGAGATTGGCTTCTTGTTTTCGTAAACTACTTTGGAGACGAAGTTAAGTCCTTCTCAGAGTATGCCTTCAGAGTTTTGTCTAAGGATTCGTCGTGTTCTGCGAGCTTTAGGACTACTGTCTTCGTTAGCTTCACAGTCATAATTTTCACAGAAAGGTATAATATAGCTTACTGTGTGAATGATATTATGTCGCAATTCCTCCCCTCCCTTTCGGAAGGGGACTCCTTGCGACGAAAAGTTGAAAAGGATAAATACGGGGCGCGCAGAGGAGCGTACAGAGGGACATCTGGATGTCAGGGGACGAGCTGGAGCGCATCGCCAACAGCATACGAACATTCGAAGGACTCACAAGAAAGCAGCCCATATCAAAGTTCGTCCCCCTCTTTTTGAAGGAGAGCAAGGAGCTGCTCAGGGGCAACACATATCTCGGGGACGATGCTGCCCTGCTGGACACCGACGGCGAGTACTACATGCTCTTTGCTGCGGACGGGATATGGAGCAGGCTGATGACATCTCCATGGTGGGCTGGATACAGCTCGGTGCTCGTGAACGTGAACGACATCGCCGCCATGGGAGGGGAGCCCCTCGCGATGGTGAATGTGGTGGCATCGTCCCATGGAGGAGTGTGGGAACAGATAGCCAAGGGAATCGCGGAGGGTGTGAGAAAGTTCGGCGTGCCCATGGTGGGAGGGCATCTGCATCCAGACACCCCATACGACTCGCTGGCGGTTGCCATACTGGGTAGAGTGAGAAAGGGCTGCGAGATACGAAGCGACACCGCCCGTGCAGGGGACGTGGTGGTGGCTGCATATGACCTCGATGGCAGGGTCGGTCCCAACTCGCCATACAGCTGGGAGAGCACCACCACCAAGAGCCCTCGGGAGATAGCCCGCATGTATGAGTGCATGAGGGTACTGGGAGAGCGGCACCTCCTGAGCGCCGGAAAGGACGTGAGCAATCCAGGGCTCGTGGGCACGCTCTCGATGCTGTGCGAGTCCAGCGGGCTTGGAGCCACCGTGCAGCTCGAGAACATCCCTCTCCCAGAGGAGGTCGCCCTCTCGAGATGGGTGCTCGTACACCCCGCCACTGGGTTCGTGGTGAGCACCCGCCCAGAAGAT
The DNA here is from genome assembly GCF_000711905.1 of Methermicoccus shengliensis DSM 18856. Lineage (NCBI taxonomy): Archaea > Methanobacteriati > Methanobacteriota > Methanomicrobia > Methanosarcinales > Methermicoccaceae > Methermicoccus > Methermicoccus shengliensis. Next base: position 48,753 of record NZ_JONQ01000015.1, on the reverse strand, counting down.
GCGAGGGATGTCTTGGAGGTATTTGAGGGGGCTGGGCTTGCGGCAGCTGTCATCGGGCAGCTGCACACTGAGAGGAAGGTATACATCGCCCGTGGTGATGAACGGGTGATGGTGTTCGACCTTACGAGCGAGAGCATCACAGGGCTCGTTGGAGGTGAAGAACATAAATGAGTATGGTATGGCCGTGGGTACTCTCCCACCACGGCACAGCTTTTTAATATGTGGGGTGCTCTCTCGCTCACAGGTGAGGCGGTTGCTCATATATGCGCTTGGAAACGAGGCGATAGCCCGCGGGCTACTCGATGCAGGCGTGGGTGTAATAACTGGATACCCGGGCACGCCATCCACAGAGGTGCTGGAGAGCGTGGTCAGGCTCAAGGGGGATGCCGACGTCCACGTGGAGTGGTCGGTGAACGAGAAGGTCGCACTCGAGGTGGCGGTTGGCGCCTCGTGGTCTGGTGTGCGCTCTGCCATCACGATGAAGCACGTGGGGCTCAACGTGGCATCCGACCCCTTTATGACGCTCGCATACACGGGCGTTGGGGCGGGGATGGTAATCGTGGTGGCAGACGACCCGGGATGCCACTCCTCCCAGAACGAGCAGGATACTAGAAGGTACGCCGCCTTTGCCAAGGTGCCCTGCCTCGAGCCCTCCACACCCAAAGAGGCGTACGAGATGGCAAGGCAGGCTCCCCTCCTCTCAGAGGAGTGCCACCTTCCCGTGATACTGAGGCCCACCACGAGGGTGTCCCATGCCAAGTCGGACATCGAGCTGCTGGGCAGGCTGAAAGAGCCAACCACCCGTGGGCACTTCGAGAGGAGCCCCCTCACGAGAGTGATGGTACCTGCCCATGCCCGACCCGCCCACGCAGTGCTCGAGGAGCGGTATGCCCATCTCGAGGATATGGAGGTGCCGTGGACGTGGCTCGAGCGTGGGGAGGGTAGAGTGGGCATAGCGACGGGAGGTGTGGCATACACCTATGTGAGGGAGGCGTGCGAGCGCCTTGGCGTGAAACCCCACATCCTCAAGGTGGGCATGTACCCCATTCACAGCAAGAAGGTGCTCGAGCTGCTTTCCAGTGCTGAGCGTGTGCTGGTGGTGGAGGAGCTCGAGCCAGTCATCGAGGAGCACATCAGGGCAACCGCCCAGAGGGTGGGGTGGGAAGGAGAGATTGTGGGAAAGCCCCTCATACCCATCACCGGGGAGCTCAATGTGGACATCGTGGAGGATGCGGTGGCATCGTTTCTGGGGCTGGAGCATGCCCATGCGGAGACGCTCTCACTCCCGGAGCTTCCCCCACGCCCCCCCATCATGTGTGCTGGATGTGGCCACAGGGCAACGTTCTATGAAATCAGGAAAGCGTTTGGCAAGGACGCCATCTTTCCGAGCGACATAGGGTGCTACACACTCGGCGTGTCCATGGGTGCGGTGGATACCACGCTGTGCATGGGTGCGAGCATCACGGTGGCCTCTGGCATCGCCCACACCGACAGACGGAGTGTGTGCTGCACCATTGGGGACTCCACGTTCGTGCACACTGGCATTCCCGGGCTCATCAACGCTGTGTACAACGGTGCAAGGCTCACCGTGGTGGTGATGGATAACCGCACCACGGCGATGACTGGACACCAGCCACATCCTGCCGTGGGCATAACCGCCACGAACGAGCCCACGTTCTGCCTCGACCTCGCAGAGATTGCGAGGGCGTGTGGAGCCACGTTCGTTGCCGAGATTGACCCCTATGATGTGCAGGGCTCTATAGACACCCTGAAGGCGGCGAGGGAGCACGATGGGGTGTCGGTGGTCATCGCCAGACGGGAGTGTGTGATACTGGCGAGAAGGCGGGGAGCCCTCCCCTCGCGGCGGTTCGAGGTGGACACCGAGGCATGCAGGGGGTGCAGACAGTGCATCGAGTTCGGGTGTCCAGCCATAGAATTTGCTGAGGACAGCGCCCACATCGGCGAGCTTTGCACCGGCTGTGGGGTATGTGCACAGGTGTGCCCGTTTGGTGCCATAGTGGCCAAAGGGGCTGGAAAAGAATAAATAAAAGCGCCATACATTAAGCGAGGGGAAGGATGCAATGCCATTTTTGATTGGCTTGAGGAGAGGCTTATCATCGTGGATATTCAGGCTACTGGGAAGAAAGAGGACGGCGAGGATAGGCATCTATGGGCCACCCAACGCTGGCAAGACCACTCTTGCCAACCGCATCCTTCGGGACTGGTCAGGGGAGGCGATGGGCTCAGTGTCCCCAATCCCCCACGAGACCAGGAGGGCGAGAAGGCGTGAGGGAGTGATGATAAACGCCAATGGGCGCTCGGTGGTGCTGGACGTGGTGGACACCCCCGGGCTCGCCACCAAGATAGACTTTCACGAGTTCATGGCACACGGGCTTTCAGAAGAGGAGGCAAAGCGCAGGGCAAAGGAGGCGACTGAGGGCGTGATAGAGGCGGTGAAGTGGCTCGACGACCTCGATGGCGTGATACTGGTGATGGACGCCACGGAAGACCCGTTCACGCAGGTGAACGTGGTGGTGGTGGGCAACATGGAGGCAAGGGAGCTTCCGCTCATCATTGTAGCCAACAAGATAGACCTCGAGGAGGCAAATCCCCAGCGCATAGAGAGTGCATTTCCCCAGCATCCAATCGTGCCCATCTCTGCCCTCGAGGGCACCAACATCGAGCAGCTGTATGAGGAGATAACGAGGAGGTTCGGACGATGAGTACCACGATGAATGGCGTTGAGATGGACTTAGTGTCCGAAGAGATGCTCTCATCCCTGACATCGATGGAGAAGATCCGCTACATCCTCGACAACGTGCGGCAGGGAAAAATACTCGTGCTCGAAAGGGGGCTCACGCCAGAGGAGCAGAGCAAGCTCATAGAGATGACGATGAGCGAGATTAACCTCGACGACTTCATAGGCATAGAGATAGAGAGCTACCCAGCGAAGGAGGAGAGCTCGCTGCTCAGAAGGCTGCTGAAGAAACCCAGCCTCCAGACGAGACTCACCATGATAGGGCCCGCAAGGCACCTCAAGACCCTGAAGAAAGACAGAGAGGTCATCTCTGCTCTCGTGTCCATGAGATGACGCTCGACTCGTTCGCAAGGCGCAGGGTGGGCTCACTGCTCACATGGGCAGCCACCCACATGGCAGGGGGGCGCATAAGCCCCAACGCGCTCACGTGGCTCTCGCTGGTGCTCTCGGCGCTGTGCGCCCTTGCTCTGTATCTCTCCAGAGATTCTGTCCCCATGCTCCTTCTGGCACTGGTGCTCCTCGTGGCTGCGGGACTTGCGGACGCCCTCGATGGGGCAGCTGCTCGCATGCTGCATCGGGAGGGTAGAAGGGGGGACTTTCTCGACCACGTGATAGACCGTTACTCCGATGTGCTCATCCTGTGCGGCGCAATATTCGGAGGATATGTGCCCATGTGGCTCGGCGTCGTGGCGCTCACTGGTGTGTTGCTCACGAGCTACATGGGTGTCCAGGCGCAGGCCGTGAGGCTCGAGAGGGTGTATGGCGGGCTCATGGGAAGGGCGGACAGGCTTGTGGTGCTCATCCTCGCAATATCTTTGAACGTGATATATCCACATGAGCTGCTGGGACTATTGCCCCTTGGATGGGGGCTTGCAGTCGTCGGTGTGCTAAGCCACATCACAGCTGTGCAGAGGTTCTACTGCACGCTGAGGAGGCTCGAGGAGTAGGTGGGAGGTGGGGCATCGTCGTTCAGAATGGTTGTGACCCCTAAGAAGATTTCCCGCCGACAAAGTTGAGAGCAGAGCCGCTGGAGGGATTTGAACCCTCGATCTACTGATTACGAGTCAGTCGCTTTACCGGGCTAAGCCACAGCGGCACGCGCCGCTCTATCGTCCTATGGGATAATAAGCCTTTTGCCGATGGATAGTTATAAGTTCACCCAGTTATCATGAGAGTTGCGCTGGTGGTTGCAGGTATCGTGCCGCTGGCGCTGGCGGATCTGCCACGGCAGTTGTGCTCTCGGTGCATACTGACAGATTCATGTTGGCAAGCCACCCCCAGCACTGCATTAGCACCTAATTTTAATTTTGTCATAACACGTAATACATAGAGAAAAAAGGTATTAACAGTTGCTATTGATTAAAAAATATATAATAAATACCTTTTTAAGGTTAAAAATATTCCAAAAGGATGCAAGGTGGTTGAGTTATGCACATAGAGTCCGCAATCATAATCGCTGCCATAGTGCTCGGGGTCACCCACACGGTAGCTCCAGACCACTGGATGCCCTTTGCTGCCGTTGCGAGGGCGAGAGGATGGGGCACATCCAAGGCCCTTAGGGTGACGGCAATGGGCGGCATCGGGCACGTGTCCACCTCCATAGTGCTCTCGGCAATCGCCATCGCAGTTGGGGTATGGGTCGCAGGCGTGCTCGAGAACTTCGAGGACATCTTTGCAGGAACGCTGCTGCTGGGCTTTGGCATGGTGTACACGCTCATCTCGCTAAGGGGGCACACCCATTCCCACGGGCACTCCCACTCGCACACTCACGACCACTCACACGCCCACGGCGACAGATATGGCCATTTTCTCGTCGTGCTCGCCTCGGTGAGCCCGTGCGTGCCCTTCATACCAGTGATGCTCGCTGCGGTGCCCTATGGAGCGATGACGGTGGCGATGGCGACGGTGCTGTTCGCTCTTTCCACCGTGCTCCTCATGGTGGCTCTGGTGTTTGCTGCGCTCACATCCACGAGGCGACTGTCAATTTCCCCGAGGCGGGAGAGACATCTCAACGTGGCGGCAGGGCTCATCATCGCCCTATTGGGCGTGGGCGTGCTGTTCTTCGGTCTCTAATCACACGAGGGGGCTTGGACTTCTGCCCTGCTCGGTGTGGGGCAGTTTTGTCCTTCTTACGAATAGAGGGGAGGGTACGTCCTTCATCCTCTCCAGCATGAGCTCCTTTCCGAGCTGCGTTAGGGCAAACATGGGAACGCTGGCTCCAGCCTGAAGCAGTGCCCTCTCTCCAGCCTGCTCTCGCACGTGCCTCGAGGCGCACGCAGTCATCACATCCACCAGCTCAGCCATCTCCCTTGCCTCGGCCTGGGTGAGTCCAGTGAGGTGCACCCCGAACAGCGCCACGCTCATGCCATCGCGCGCCAAGCGCCTGCATGCACGGGCGTCCTCTACGGTGGACACCGTTATTCCAATCCTGCGGTATCCGAGCTCCATCGCCCTTTCAAGCCCCCGCACCTGGTCTATCGTGGCGTGCTGCTCGTCGAGCACGTGCCCCCCAGCCCCTTTGATGTGCTCTATGGTGCTCGCAATGGGTGATGTGCTCACCAGCCCCGATATCCTTGCGCCAATCGCCTGCACGAGCTCGGCGTCGTCGCTGATTACCGTTCCTGCACCGTCACATACCGTGACGGCGGCATCGAGCAGCCCTCGTGCGAGCGCGCTCATCAGTATCTCGGACACCCCAAAGTCCACGAACTTCTCGGGCTCAAAGCTGCGCCTTGGGGTGAACATCCCCACGTCCCTTATGCGAAACGCGATGTTCTCCCTTATTGCCTCCTTAGTCAGGCGCTCTATGCCACGGGCCGCATGGAAGAGGGGGCAGTACTCGATGAGGGGCTCTCCCACCTCAACGACCCTGCCATCCCTTATCACCACTTTCGCCTTTCCAAGTGCTTCCATCACGTGCTCGTCCATGCTTCTGCCCACTCCTTGGCAAAGTATGTGATTATTATGTCGGCTCCAGCCCTGCGGATGCAGTGCAGCAGCTCGTCCACCACCTCTTTCTCGTCTATCCATCCTCTGAGGGAGGCAGCCCTGACCATCGAGTACTCACCGCTCACGCTGTACGCGGCGGTGGGTACAGAAAAGCGCTCCTTGACCCTTCGCACGATGTCGAGATATCCAAGCGCTGGCTTCACCATCACGATGTCAGCGCCCTCCGCGATGTCCAGCTCCACCTCTCGCAGTGCCTCGTCCGAGTTCCTCACATCCATCTGATAGGAGCGCCTGTCCCCAAAGGCGTATGCGGAGTCTGCGGCATCCCTGAACGGAGAGTACATCGAGGAGGCGTACTTGGCTGCATACGACATGATGGCCACGTCCTTGTATCCAGCCTCGTCCAGCCCGCATCGTATCGCCCTCACCATGCCATCCATCATGCCAGAGGGTGCCACGATGTCTGCTCCTGCCCGTGCATGGCTCACCGCTATCCTCTTCAGGTACTCGAGGGTGGAATCGTTGTCCACCTCCCCTTCCCGCAGCACCCCGCAGTGCCCATGGGAGGTGTACTCGCACATGCACACATCGGTAATCACGAGGGGCTCGTCGCCAAGCTCGGAGCGTATGTGCCTCACTGCCCTCTGCACCACGTCTCCCTCACCCCACGCACTCGAGCCCAGCTCGTCCTTGTGGGAGGGGATGCCAAACAGTATCACGCCCCCGATTCCCATTTCCATGCACTGTCTGACCTCGTGTGCCACCTCATTGATGGGCAGCCTGTATTGCCCGGGCATGGAGGGGATTTCCCTTCGGCTCTCGAGCCTCTCATCCACGAAGATGGGATATATCAGGTCGGACGGCAACAGCACGGTCTGTGCCACGAGCCTCCTGAACTTTGCCCGCCTCAGTCTTCTCATTCTGGTGGTGGGAAACATGCTATCCTCCAGCTCCAACTCGAAAGGATGGTATATAACCGTGTCCGCCAGCGCCATGCCTCAGACTTCATGAGTGGTTTTGACGAAAGCTTTAATTACTCACTCCGAATAAGCTTGCACCAACTCAACCCACCTCATACACTGCTCGACACCAACCACTTGCGAGCGCTCAACAACACTCGGGAGGAGGAAACGCTAAGGAGGAGGAAAAACGGATGGACATCTTACTCGAGATGGGTCTTGTTGCAATCATGGGGGCAGCTGCGACGGTGGCTGGAGCTGCCGAGGACCTTGAGTCGGACATAGGCTCCCAGAGCAACCCGAACTCACAGGTTCAGCTCGCACCCCAGATGGGCAAGCCCCACAGGATATTCAACAAGGCGATATCGGGTGAGCCACCAGCCTATGGGCTGTGGTGCTCATCTGGTGCGGTCGTCACCTCAGTGCTGCTCGGTGCGAATGTGTCTCCCCTCATGGCGATCGCCGTGGGTGCGCTCATGGGCTCCATTGCCCTCGGGCTGTTTGCCATCACACCCTATCTTGGAAGGTCGGCGAGCCAGAGGAGGTACAAGCAACCCATATACCTCGACGTAATCAGAAACCACCTGTTTGGCATCATGGGACATGGGTACATCGCGATATTCTGCATACTGATCATCTCCTACATCATGCACGTGCTGCTCGCCCACCCCTTCCCCATCCCGCTCCTCGCTCTCATATGGGGAATAACGGTGGGGGCAATCGCCTCGTCCACGGGCGACGTTCACTATGGCTCAGAGAGGGAGTTTCAGAACTACGAGTTCGGCTCTGGGCTCAACGCCGCCAACTCTGGCGACATCGTGAGGCGTGCGGAGGCAGGGCTTCGAAGCTCCATCGACAACGCATGGTTCTGTGCCAAGTATGGAGGGCCCGCCACAGGACTCACGTTCGGGCTCACCGTGTTCATTGACAACTGGAGAACTACGCTGCTTCACCCCACCGCAGGGCTGGGCTGGTATGCAGTGGCACTGGGTGTGGGCGTGGTGGTGCTCACCATTCTGCTCAACAGGCTCATCGAGCTGCATGCCAGAAACACGTTCGGACCATACAAGCAGGACAACACGGAGGCGGCCGCATGATAGATCCCATCACCCTCATACTTGGCATAACGCTGGGCGGCGTGCTGGTGTGCTTTGCGGTGCACTTCATACCAGTGGGCGGCGCCCCAGCGGCAATGGCACAGACCACTGGAATAGGCACGGGCACCACAATGCTGGCAACGGGCTCTGGGCTCACGGGGCTCGTGAGCGCTGGGTTCATGCTCAACGCCGTGGGCGCTGGAGTTGACCAGATGGCGCTCGTGCTCGCCTCTGGGGCAGTGGGCGCGATGCTCATGCTCGACTTCACGATGCTCATTGCCAACGCCATATATGTGTGGGGTGTGGGCGTGGTGCCCGCATCTGCTAAAGTGAAGTATGACCCCATCACGAAGGACAGGCAGGACCTGTACGTCTCGCAGGGCACCGAGGGCCATGGCATGCCCACGGTGTGCTTTGTGAGCGGCACGCTGGGTGCGCTGTTCGGTGGCGTGGGCGGCTCCCTCGTGTACTGGATGCTGTACCACGTGAGCGCTGACCCCGCCATGTCTGGCATATTCGCAATCGGCATCTTCCTCGTGAACTCCGTGATAGCCTCGTACAACATAGGAGGCACCATCGAGGGCTTCCATGACCCCAAGTTCAAGAGGCTGCCCAAGGCAGTGGTCGCCTCGCTCGTGGCGACGTTTCTGTGTGCCCTCATCGCAATATACGTGGTTCCCGGAGGTGCGGTGCTATGAGTGCGCAGGCAGGAGGCAATGGACACAGTGAGATAGGAGCAAAGCAGACCGCCCCCCTCGGAATCATCGGGGGTCTGGTGTGCATGTACCTCGTGGGCCTGAACGACATCCTTGGCGTGGACACGTTCTCCTTCTTTGGTGGGTTTGCCGCGATATGTGCTGCCGTGTGGGGCGCAGATGCTGTGGCGAGAATCAGCCAGTATGGTCTGGGCACGGGCATTCCCTCCATCGGCATCCTCTCGGTGGGCATGGGAATCATTGCCTCGCTGTTCGGGCTTTCGGTGTCCTACAGGACTGGCATCGGGTTTGCGGGACCCCTGCTGTCGTTTGCCACGGCGTGTGGCATCGGCTTCGTGATTGGGGTGGTCGCCAACCGAGTGATAAAGATGAGGATACCCACCCTCGAGCAGGCAACCACCGAGGTGGGTGGCGCTGCTGCCCTCACCCTGACTGGCCTTAGCACTCTCATCGGAGGCAGCATCATGTTCGATGCTATCACCACAAGGGTGATAGACAACGGCTTTGTGGGCATGGTGCTCATAATAGGGGCACTCGCCATACTGCACCCGTTCAACGCCTGCTTGGGTCCAGACGAGACAAGGATACGAACACTCACCCTCGCCGTGGTCACGAGTTCGATTGCCATGTTCTTCTGTGGCCTGGGGTCGTTTGCCACCCTGAGCTTCACGGCTGCCGCCCTGAGCACAGTCCTGGGCGTCCTCATATGGGTGGTGGCGTTCAAGCGCTACTTCAGGCTCGTCAAGCGGGACGCCTATGCGGTGCTGGGTACTGGAATGCTACCAGAAGTGGAGGAGATGTAGATGGCGCTGGTGAGAGCTGTTCCAGAGCTCCATCTGGTGGTCGACCCCCTCACGGGGTTGCTCGCCAAGGAGCGCAAGGACGTCATTCTGTATGAGCTCGAGCCCGTGATGAATGCCATCGACGAGCTCGATAAAATAGCGGATGACCTGATGAACTCTCTTGCGCCCGATGCCCCCCTGCTGAACTCCTGGCCCCACAGGGAGAAGACCTCGTGGTATGCGGGCATCATCACCAACTCCTTCTATGGGTTCATCTTCGGGCTTCTGCTGTCGTTCGTGGTAATACTCGTGCTGTACTACACACGTGTGGCATCCATGGGAGGGGTGTGAGATGGCAGAGAAGGCAAGCCCTGCAGAGGGATGGCCCATCATCGTGGGAGAGTATGCCGTGGGAGACCCCCAGTCGTGTGTTGCAGTGACCACACTCGGCTCACACCTCAGCGACTTTCCAGTGAAGGCTGGAGCCGCCATGGCCGGTCCCACCAAGACAGAGAACATCGGCATCGAGAGGCTGGTCGCCAACGTGATATCCAACCCCAACATCAGGTTCCTCATCGTGGCTGGAGCCGAGGTGAAGGGGCATATCACGGGTGACGCCATCATCAACCTGCACAAGAATGGCGTGAAGGATAGCCGAATCGTGGGCGCAAAGGGTGCAATCCCCTACATAGAGAACCTGCCCCCAGAGGCAATCGAGAGGTTCCAGAAGCAGGTGGAAATCATAGAGATGATAGGCACCGAGGACGAGGCCGCGATTACCAAGGCGATACAGGATGCGATAGCCAGGGACCCAGGTGCCTATCCTGAGCCCCCCATGCTGGTGGAGCTGGCGGTGGAGGAGGCAGCTGCCGAGGAGGAATACGAGGGCTACCGTCCGATGGCAGCAGAGCTCGCCACCATCCGAGCCCGTTTCGAGGAGCTCGACAGGCAGATAGCAGAGATAGGCATGCTCAACAAATACACCGCTGGCATGTATGCTGGCAAGATTGAGGGCATGATGATAGGGCTGGTGATTTCCCTCGTGATACTCGGGCTCTTATCAGGAGGGATATGAAGATGGCAGAGGAAGGGCAGAGGGAGGAGCAGGTGTACGATCGGGGTGTTCCCACTGTGCTCGCTCCTCCGATGGTTGGTCTGAACGACATCGTGGAAAAGATACGCTATCGGGCACAGATCATAGCAAGAACTCAGAAGCTCGAGTCTGGAGTGAGTGCCACTGAGGCGCTGGGCTTCGTGCTCGGCTTTCTGCTGGCAGTGCTGTTGGTGCTCGTTCCCGTGGCATATTGGGTGGTGTGAGCATGGACGATGGCATAGTACCCAGTGTGGTGGTGGACCAAGCAGACTACAGGCAGGTGACCGAGAGGCTGGATGCCTTGGAGGAAAAGGTGGAGTTCGTGCATGCCGAGATTGCTCAGCGGGCTGGAAAGCGCGTGGGCAGGGACATCGGCATAGTGTATGGTCTCAGCATCGGAACCATCTTGTTCCTCGTGTACCTGATGGTCAAAGCAGCGTTCTTTGGGTGAGGAGGCTTTTTGATGTTTAAGTACGACAAGAAACAAGAGGTATTCGAGTTTGGAAAGACCAAGGTGGGAGGCCAGATAGGAGAGTATCCCACCGTGTGTGTGGGCTCGATGTTCTACACAGGCCACAAGATCGTCCAGGACGACGAGAAGGGCATATTCGACAAGGACGCAGCTGAGGAGCTGTGGAACAAGCAGGCAGAGATGAGCGATATCACGGGCTTGCCCTGCATGAATCAGATAGTGGGCGAGACGCCAGAGGCAATAGCGAGGTACATAGACTGGTTCGCGAGCATAGACAGTGAGACTGCGTTCCTCATCGACTCGAGCGTCGCAGACGTGAGGGTGGCGGCAGCCAAGTACTGCGATGAGGTGGGGCTATCCCACAGGGCAATATATAACTCCATCAACGCCTCGGCAGACGAGAAGGAGATAGAGGGTATAAGGGAATCGAACATCGATGCCGCTATCGTGCTCGCCTTCAACGTGCTGGACTCCACTGTGAAGGGCAAGATGACGATACTCGAGGGTGATGGAGAGACCAAGGGCATGCTGGAGCTCGCAAGGGAGTGCGGCATAAAGCGCCCCCTCATCGATGTGGCAGCCCTGCCACTGGGCGCAGGCGCAGGGGCGACCGTGAGGTCAGTGATAGCCGTCAAGGGTCACCTCGGGCTTCCCACGGGCGGCGGGTTCCACAACACGGCGAGCGCATGGGACTGGATGAAGACGTTCAAGAAGGAGCACAAGGAGGCGTATCCACCAGTGGATGTGGGCACCAACCTCGTCTCTCAGGTGATGGGTGCGGACTTCCTGCTCTACGGTCCCATAGGCAACGCCGTGAAGGTGTTCCCTGCGGTTGCCATGGTGGACATCATGCTCGCGGAGACCGCTGTGGAGCTCGGGCTGGAAATCAAGGACGAGAACCACCCCTACTACAAGCTCGTGTGAGCCCAAGTGCTCACACTCTTTTTTATCTTCGTGTTGCTTGCAAGACCCCTTCCGCAAGGGAGGGGGATACACAAGGGGAGGTGGCTAAGTTTAAATACTCTGAGCCGTGAGTCCAGAAGGATAACGGATAGTGGCTGTGTGAACCAGCCTGTGGATAAGGCTCGTAAAGAGCAAACTCCCCACGAGGCTCCTTGCGTGAGCGAGGAGCAGTTCACATCCTCCTTTAATGTGGCGACTTTTTGTTAGAATGGAGAAAAGGAGGGTACGTACAGACACAGAGTGGTAGAGCTCTACTTCCCCCGGGAGCTCTACTTCCCCCGGGAGCTCTACTTCCCCCGCCTCAGGGTGGCGCTCACCCTCGCATGGGCGACCACGATGTCCCGCTCGGTCAGGATGCCCACCAGCCTCTTGGGGTCGTCCCTGCTCACCACTGGCAGCCTCGATATGCCGTTTGCCACCAGCCTTCTCAGTGCATCGGCCAGCGTCTCGTCGGGATACGCCGTGATGAGCTGCGTCGTCATGGCAGAGGATACTGGACCGCCCCGCTGCTCTATAGGCACCCTCTCGGCATCCCTGTAGGTGATTATGCCCACCAGCCCCCGTGTCTCGTCCACCACGGGATAGCCCCTGTGACCAGTGGTGTGCACCGCATCGAGCACGTCCACAATTGAGGCATGGGGGGCAAACGTGAGCACCTCCCTCGTCATCGCCTCCTCCACTCTTATCCTCTCGAGCACGTCCATCGTCATCTCGTACATGTGGGCAGGGGAGTGCAGCCTGTCCACCTGCTGGTCCTCATAGATGGACCACCTCGTGGTCATGAGCAGGCTCACCGTGGAGGCGAGCATGAGCCCGGGGAGCAGGAAGTAGTTACCCGTTAGCTCTGTCACCATCACGATGGAGGCGAGGGGCGCCTTGGTCGCACATGAGAGCATCGCCGCCATGCCGATGAGCACGAACGCACCCGTGTGCACATCCATGGAGGGAAAGGCGAGCGTGAGCAGTCCGGCAAACAGCCCACCAGAGAGGGCTCCCACCTCGAGCGTTGGGGCAAACACCCCGCCCACTCCTCTCGAGCCCAGTGTGAGCGATGTGGCGAGCATCTTTCCCATGAGCAGCACCACGAGGAGCAGCAGCGGAATGGTTCCAAACAGCGCATACTGCACGAGTTCGTAGCCCATGCCGAGCAGCGAGAGCCCCACGCCCGTCTCCCTCTCCACCAGCACGGCGAGCAGCCCGACCCCGAGCCCGCCGAGGGCTGGCTTTATGGGCTGTGGTATGTGCAGGCGGTCGAACACGCCAATCGCCGAATGATATATGGTGGCATACAGGATTGCCACCAGTGCTACAAACGCCCCGAGCAGGCTGTACAGCACCAGCTCTGAGGGGCTCTCGAAGGTGTAGGCAGGTGTGATGAACACTGGACCTGCCCGATACACACCATAGAATATGGAGTACGAGATGATGGAGGATATGAACGCTGGCAGGATGGCATCGACCTCTATGTCCTTTTTGTAGAGCACGGCAGAGGCGAACAGGGCTGCACCAAAGGGCGTGCGGAAGATGGCAGAGAGCCCGCCCGCTGCCCCGCACACCATGAGCAACCTGCGCATTCTGTCCCCCTTTCCAAACAGCCTTCCAGTCTGGTAGCCTATGGTGGAGCCTATGAGCACTATGGGCCCCTCCCTGCCAGCGCTTCCTCCGCTGCATATGGTGAGCACCGCACCCAGCATCTCGGCTGGTATGGTGATGAGCCTCGAGCCCCTTATGGTGTGAAACGCCCTGATATACGATTCGGTGCCCGCCATCGCCACCTCTGGCACGTATCTCGCAATGAGCCCACCCAAGAGCCCCCCGATGGCAGGAAGCAGCCATATGATGTGCAGCCTCTCAAAGGTGCCGGGAGGTCTTGCAAAGGGCTCGCCTGCCAGAAGGTCTGGGGGAGAGTACCCTCCGATGCCAGAGAGCAGCAGCGTAAATCCCACATGAAAGAGGGCGTAGAACACCACGCCAGCTATCCCACACAGCACCCCAACCACGATGCTGGTGGGAATCCAGTCCTCGATGTAGCGCTTCTCCCATCTCAGGAAGGGCTCTATCAGCGAGCGTAGCCACTGAAATTTGGTGGGGTCATCCTGTGCTGTCGCCTCTCATCCCTCCGCCGTAAGATGTGGGCAGGAATATTAAGCATTATGTGTGTAGCTGGTGTGTGGAGTGGTGCAGGGGGCCGGATTCGAACCGACGAACCCCTAAGGGAGTAGATCTTGAGTCTACCGCCGTTGACCGCTTGGCTACCCCTGCACAGCCCTCGCCCTCTGTTTTCTGAATAATATTTAAGGGTTGTGCGGTTGTATGAAAGGGCGGGAGAGTGACAGGATGACCACCTGTGCGGATGCCATAATAGAGGCTGCAAGGTCGTGGGAGGGCGACTTTCACTGGAGGGAGATGGTCAGGCACCTCTACAGGATGTACCCAAGCAAGCCTTGGAAGGAGAACACCATCTATGCCCATCTCGTTGGGCTGAGTGTAAAACGCTGAGTGTAAACCATTCCACGGCTCATCATTATTCCCATCTGCAGAGAAGGGCATGTCTGCTTTACTTGGGAGGGGGGAGGTTCAGGTTTTATGGCTCTGGTCCAGATGAGCCTAATGTGGATGGGCTGGATGACGTGGAGGTGGTGGGGGAGCCTCCCCATGGGCTGACCGAAGAGCCCTCCTTGAGCTTTGAGAGGGACTTGGAGGAGTACCTCGTGAGGGACCTGAGTCAGATTGAGGAGGGTCTTACCCTATATGAGGGGGGAAGGCAGTTTGCCACCGATGTGGGCAGGATAGACATCCTTGCTCTCGATGGAAAGGGGAGCCTTGTGGTGATAGAGCTGAAGAGGGGCACTGCCACCCATGCCGTGATTGGCCAGATTTTGAGCTATATGGGCTGGGTTCGCGAAAGGCTTGCGAATGGGAGAAAAGTCAGAGGAATAGTGGTTGCCGAGAGCTTCGATAGCAAGGTTGCATATGCATTGAGGGGGTTCGAGGACATCTCCCTGAAGAGATACAGAGTGAGGCTTGAGTTCGAGGACGTGGGGCTGGAGGTCGACGGATTCATGGAGTAAAGCGCCGGGGTTGGGATTCGAACCCAAGCGCTCCAGATGGAGCAACAGGTCTCGAGCCTGCCGCTTATAGACCCACGAGACGGCGGCTCCCATGGATTGTCCACTCAGCCACCCCGGCATCTCGCCATCCAATGGATGACCCTCCTTTATAGTCTTTGCTACGTCCTCTTGGCGGTGAGCACCTTTTTGAGCCACAACACCTCCCACTGGCTCACCCCACAAAGTGGGAGACGAAGAACATGAGCACGCCCGTGGTGATGAAGTCCATGGTGGAGGTCAGCAGGGGAATCACGGCGTTGTCTGGGTCCACGCGGTAGCGTATGGAGAGGAACGTGAGGTAGTACGCCACCACGTTGGACAGCAGGGCAACCACCATGCCCACCACCGTGGAGAGCACCACCAGCTGCACCAGCCCCGGGGTGGTGAGCCCGAACACGGGCGAGATGATGTGCACGAGCACCCCGAGCATGGGAAACATCACCATTCCGAGCAGAATGAGGGCGAGCGAGCTCAAGAGTACCTGGGCATCTGGTGCTCCGTGAATGCGTATGATGCCCATCCTGTGGCTCGATGAGAGCCGTGCAGCGAGGATGCTCCCGAGGTTTCCAGCCTCCTCATTGAGAGATGGTATGAGCAGGAACAGCGAGGTGTACATCAGCAGCGCCTCGAGCTTGTGCTCGAGGAACACCCCTGCGAAGGTGCTGAGCAGTGCGCACACTGTGAGTATAGGAATGCTCTGCACTATTATACTCCTCGAGATGGGATGACGCCTCCTCATGGATGTGGCGAGCCCCACAGCGCACACGGCGAGCACCAGCACTGCGAGGGCATCGAGCACGCTCTGCAGCCTCAGCACCACATACGCCGCCAGCAGGAGCATCGGTATGGTGACGAGGTCTCCTATGGCGGTGATGAGCGGTGTGGTGATGTTGTCTGGGTCCCACCCCCTGAGCACACTCCTCGTGGCGATGAGCACGGTGGAGGTCAGCATCACCAGAGCGGCGAGCACGCCCCCCAGCACCGATATCATCATGAGCATCGCCACTCCGACCGATGGGATGCCGATGGCGAGCGTGATTGCCTTGGCGAGCAGGGCGAGCAACACCGAGAGGGCAATGGTCTGGGAGAACGAGGCGAGCACGAGCTGGTTGAGTATTGTGCGCTCCTTGAGCTCTGGGGACAGCTCACCAGTGTGCAGGTAGGTGCCAAGCCTCGAGCCAAGCGAGGCATACACATTTCCCCGCATGTCGATGGCGGCTGGCACGAGCACCAGCAGTCCCGGGATGAGCTCGAGATAGGAGCTGAACACACCCAACGAGAGCCCTGCGACGAGGTCGCCAATGGCACACACCATGAGGGCGAACAGACTCTGGCGCATCATCGATGCCACCTCATTGTGGGCAGAGCGCCAGCCCCTCACAGTGTACTCCTCGCCCATATAGACCACCTCTGCTGTGTCGGTGGATGGGCTATAAAACCGTTCTTATAAATACAATCATTCATTTATGTAGCGGAGGAGATGATTGAGCTGAGTATGAGGTGTGGTGTTCTGAGTTCGATGAGGATGTGCACTTTGAGCTGGAATCTCAGATGTGTAAGGGGTACGCCTCCTGCGTGCTCCAGTTCAGCCGCTGACATGCTCAAAAAGCCTTAAATGTTCTCTCGAAGTGGTGTTCGCTGGTGTGAGCATGCGGCTGGTCATGAAGTTTGGCGGGGCGTCGGTTGCGGATGGCGAGCGCATCAGGCACGTTGCAACACTCGTGAGGAGCTACAGGGAGCAGGGCCACGAGATTGCGGTTGTCACATCCGCCATGAAAGGTGTGACCGATGCGCTGCTCATGGCAGCGAGAGCCGCATCTGAAAAGGGCGATGCCGATGCTGTCCTGAAGAGCGTGTCCGATATTCGCACCCAGCACGAGCGAGCGGCTGAGGTGTGCATCGAGCACGAGCCCACGAGGGAGCACGTGCTGGACAGCATCGCAACGCTGCTCGACGACCTCGAGCGTGCGCTCGTGGGAATATGCTATCTCGGGGAACTCACGCCCCGCTCGCTGGACTACATCTCATCGTTCGGGGAGCGGCTCGCAGCCCCGATGCTCGCTGGAGCCCTCCAGAGCATCGGGGTGCCCTCGCGCAGCATGGATGGAATGGAGGCGGGCATCCTCACAGACAGCACCCATGGGGATGCCAGACCGCTCGACATCACATACGAGCGCATCGCCCAGAGGGTGGCGCCCCTGCTGGAGGAGTGCGTGCCCGTGGTGGGCGGGTTCATGGGGGCAGACGAGAGAGGCGTAATCACCACGCTGGGCAGGGGAGGCTCTGACCTCACGGCGTCGCTGGTGGGTGCGGGCATAGGGGCACACGAGATATGGCTCTGGAAGGAGACCGATGGCATCATGACCACCGACCCGCATCTGGTGCCAGAGGCGAGGTCGCTGCGGCAGATATCGTACGCAGAGGCGATGGAGATGTCGTACTTTGGGGCAAAGGTGCTCCATCCCCGCGCCATCGAGCCCGCAATACGCCACAGCATCCCCGTGAGGGTGAAGAACACGTTCCATCCAGAGCGCGAGGGCACGCTCATCGTGGCAGACCACGTGCCATCGAAGTCAGTCGTGAAGGCGATAACGGTGATTCGCAACGTGGCACTCATCACCATCTCTGGAAGCGGGATGATAGGCACGATAGGGGTGGCAGCCCGCGTGTTCTCCAGCCTCGCCCGTGCTGGTGTGAACATACGGATGATAAGTCAGGGCTCCTCAGAGGCAAACATCTCCATGGTGGTGGACGAGGCGCATGCACAGAGGGCGGTGAGGACACTCAGAGAGGAGTTCAGGCACAACATCGTGAAGGACGTGTCGCTCAACGAGCACGTGTGCGTGGTGGCGGTGGTGGGCGCTGGCATGATAGGCACGCCCGGCGTTGCTGGCAGGGTGTTCTCCACGATGGGAAGAAACGGCATAAACGTCATCATGATTAGCCAGGGCTCCTCCCAGAGCAACATCTCGTTCGTGATTGACGAGAGAGACGCCCGGCGGGCGGTGGCCGTGCTGCACGAGGAGTTCGCGCTGCACGAGATAGAATGATTCCCGTGCACTTTCGGTACTTCAGGACTTGCAGGTTCAGCATCGCAGCGCTTCTGCCCTGTGTGCCCAATGCGGACATCGTGAGGGAGCCCCAGGATGGCGTGATGCTGTACAGCTTTTGCACCCCCCTCAGCAGGAGGGTGTACGCCGAGGTGGACGCTGGAAGGCGCAAGGTGGATGCCACGTGGGTGGCGGGTGGACCCCACGCCTCGGCAAGGCCAAGGGAGGCGCTGGAGCACTTCGACTACGTGGTGGTGGGCGAGGGGGAGAAAGCCCTGCCATTGCTGCTGGATGCCATCGAGAGGGGATGCGAGCCAGAGGGCGTGGAGGGGGTGGCGTACGTGCGCGAGGGACGAATGCACCACACCCCCCAGCGCTCTACCGTGTGCCTCGACGAGTATCCACCCTTCGACTCAAGAAGGCTGTGCGGGCCCATAGAAATCACGAGGGGGTGCCCCCATGCGTGTGCGTACTGCCAGACCCCGAGGCTGTTCGGGCACACCGTAAGGCACAGGAGCATCCCCAGCATCGTGGAGGCTGCAGGGGCGTACAGGGACGTGCGATTCATCTCCCCAAATGCCCTCGGCTATGGCTCGGACGGCGTGCATCCGAGGCTGGACAAGGTGGAGGCGCTGCTCTCTGCAATTCATGGGAAGAGAGTGTTCTTTGGCACGTTCCCCTCCGAGGTGAGGCCAGAGTTCGTGAGTGAGCGGGCGCTTGCCCTGATGGACAGGTACTGCGCCAACCGCTCCATCAGCATAGGGGTGCAGTCGGGAAGCGACCTCGTGCTGGCGCGGCTTGGAAGAGGGCACACCGTGGCGCAGGCATACGAGGCAGTGGAGCGATGTCTCGATGCCGACTTCACCCCGACTGCCGACTTCATCTTCGGGCTTCCCATCGGGGACGAGGAGGACGAGCGGGCGACCCTCGAGATGGTGGAGTGGATAGTGAGAAGGGGAGGGAGGGTGAGGGCACATGCGTTCATCCCCCTTCCCGCAACACCGCTCGAGCATGCAAGCTTCAAGCCCCCCTCCCAGAGGACTGTGCGCACCCTTGGCAGGCTGGCACGGGCTGGAAAGCTCACGGGCAGCTGGGAGCCCCTCTCAACCTTTTTATAGCGTGTCTGCATGTGCATGGGAGTTGTGGATAGTGCATGAAGGTGTGCCTGTATGCGGAAGGGGAGAGCCTGTTTCGCCAGTGCGGGATAGGCGCTGCCATCAGGCACTTCAGAAAGGCACTTCTGCTCAACGGAGTGCACATAGTGGAGGACTGCAGGGATGCCGACATCGTGCACATACACACCATAGGTCCGAGGGGGGCATATCTCGCACGCACCCTGAAGGCAAAGGTCGTGATGCATGCCCACACCACTGCAGAGGACTTCAGGGGCAGCTTCATCTTCAGCGAGTACATCTCCCCAGTGCTCGCCCGCTATCTCAGGATGCTGTACAGCAGTGCAGACATGGTGCTCTGCCCCACAGAGCACACCCGCCGTGTGCTGCTCTCCCATGGCATCGTTGCCGACATCAGGGTCATCAGCAACGGCGTTGACCTCGATGCGTTCACGCACATGGAGGAGCGAAGAAAAAGGCACCGCAGGAAGATGGGGCTGGAGGGAATCGTGCCCTTCAGCGTGGGCAACGTGTTTCTGAGAAAGGGCGTGGACATCTTTGTGGATGTGGCAAGGCAGTTTGACAACACGTTCGTGTGGTATGGTGCCATCTCAAAACTGGCTGACCCCAGGGTGCTCAGGCTCGTGCGGGAGGCTCCGCCCAACGTGAGGTTCGCGGGGTTCGTGGAGGACGTGGTGGATGCGTATGCGGGTGGAGACATATTTCTGTTTCCCAGCAGGGAGGAGAATCAGGGGATAGCGGTGCTCGAGGCTGCGGCAGCCAGAAAGCCCCTGCTGATAAGCAGCATACCAGCATTCGACTACCTCGAGGAGGAAAAGCACTGCCTCAAGGCAAAGAGCCCTGAGGAGTTCGCACGCCAGCTGGAGGTGCTGCTCGAGGATGCCAGTCTGAGAAGGAGGCTCTCCAGAGGGGCATACGAGCTTGCAAGGCAGCACGACCTCAAGCTCGTGGGCAAGACCCTCAAGGGTTACTACGAGGAGCTGCTCTCGAAATAGCGTCGAACGTCTTTTCGAGTGTGCACACGTGCTCGTCCCACGAGAGCGAGAGCATGCGCTCCCGCGCCCGCCTTCCGATTGCCCTTGCCCTCTCTCGATGTTCAAAGAGCTCCAGCACCTTCTCTGCCACCTCCTCGGCGTCCATCACGTCCCTCACCATCACGCACGTCTCTTCATCCTCGAGGTACGAATAGGGCGAGGGGGGCTCGAAGGGCACCACACACGCAAGGCCGCTCGCCATCGCCTCCATCGTGGCAAAGCACTGGCTCTCGTTCAGCGAGGGCAGCACGAACACATCGCACGCAGCATACACCCTCGCAGCATCGGGCACGAACCCCGTGATTATCAGCCTGTCGGAGGATGCCATCCTCCTGCCCATCCTCCTGCACCTCTCCAGCAGTGGTCCCGTGCCGGCGAGCACGAAGTATGCGTCCTGCCGCCGCTCGAGGATGATGTGCGCAGCCCTCATCAGAGTGGATATGTTTTTCTCAGGGGAGAGCCTTCCAAGGTACAGGGCAACGGGCGCATCCTGCGGGATGCCCCACTCGCGCCTCCAGCCCCTCCCTACATGGGGCGAAAAGCGGGAGGTGTCCACCGCGAAAGGGGCGTACACCATCCTCTCCTCTGGCACGCCCACCCGCTCCAGCTTGGCACGGAACCTCGCGGTTGCGAACAGCACCCGCTGGCATCTTCCGTACAGCCACCCCATATAGCTGTCCACCAGCGGTGCTGCCCCCAGCACCCTCGAGAGCATCACACGCTCGTCGTGATGGCAGAACATGCACACTGGCACCCCCTTCCTCGAGGCGAGCAGCACGGCAGCCGAGCCAATGGGGGCGGCATCCTGCACGAACACCACGTCCGAGCGTGCCACCTCCCTGTGCAGCGTGGGGGTGGGGATGGCGACTGGGTACCCGGCAAGCCTCCCAAGGGTGGGCATGTACACCGTGATGTGCTCCGTGATGTGCTCCGTGATGTGCTCCAGCCCCTCTTGGGTGCGTGGTCTGGTGTGGGGGAGCGCCGGGAGCGCCACCACCACCTCGTGGCGGGTGGCGAGCCTCTCCAGCACCTCACGCACATACGTTAGCACACCGTCGGTGAGCGGGGGGCATGTGTCCATCGCGACGAGAATGCGCATGCTCCATGCTCGTTGGCATCCGTAATAGCGTTTTGGTGCACGTAGAAAGCAGTGAACTACCCCTATTCGCAAGGGGACTTCCCGCCGACAAAGTTAAAACCCCCACAGTCCAACCCATATACCATGAGGGGTCTTGTGCTCTCTGGTGGGCATGGCACCCGGCTCAGGCCCATCACGTACTCATATCAAAAGCAGCTCATTCCAGTGGCAAACAAGCCCATACTGTTCTATGCGATAGAGGACATCATAGAGGCTGGGATACACGAGATAGGCATCGTGGTGGGTCCCAACAAGGAGCAGGTGATGGACACCGTGCTCTCGAGGGAGTGGGATGCGACAATCGAGTTCATAGAGCAGGATGCCCCAAGGGGCATCGCCCATGCCGTCAAGATATCGCAGGGCTTTCTCAAAGACGAGCCGTTCGTGGTGTACCTCGGAGACAACATCCTGAGGGAGGGCATCACGAGGCACGTGGACGACTTTCTAAGCTCGGGCGTGGATGCGAGCATACTGCTGAGCCACGTGAACAACCCCCAGCAGTTTGGCGTGGCACAGCTCGATGAGCAGGGGAAGGTGATGAGGCTGATAGAGAAGCCAGAGCACCCCCCATCCGACCTCGCCCTCGTGGGCATATACCTGTTCAGGCACGTCATATTCGATGCAGTGCACTCCATAACCCCATCGTGGAGGAACGAGCTCGAAATCACGGACGCCATTCAGTGGCTCATAGACCATGGATACAGCGT
This sequence comes from Methermicoccus shengliensis DSM 18856, assembly GCF_000711905.1. Classification (NCBI taxonomy): domain Archaea; kingdom Methanobacteriati; phylum Methanobacteriota; class Methanomicrobia; order Methanosarcinales; family Methermicoccaceae; genus Methermicoccus; species Methermicoccus shengliensis. Next base: position 26,792 of record NZ_JONQ01000015.1, on the reverse strand, counting down.
GAAGGCGTCAATCGTGGATGGATGGTGGAAGGACACGGGCAAGTCCGAGGACATACTGGAGGCGAACACCCTCGTGCTCGACGACATCCACACCGACATCAGGGGCACTGTGGAGGACGCCATCATCAGGGGGAGGGTGGTGGTGGGCGAGGGCACGGTGCTCAGGGATGGCTCTGTGGTGAAGGGGCCCGCCATCATAGGAAGGGAGTGCACGATATCCAACGCCTACATCGGACCGTACACCAGCATCGGGGATGGGTGCGAGATAGTGGGCACGGAGGTCGAGGGCTCAGTGGTGATGGAGGGGGCGAGGATACTCGATGTGGAGAGGGTCGTGGACAGCCTGATAGGAAGGGATGCCCTCGTGGAGAGGGGCAACAGCCTTCCCAAGGGGCACAGCTTCAAGATAGGGGACAACTCCGTCGTGAGGATATAGCTCACGCAAACTCGCTAAGCAGCCTGATGTGCTCCAAGAGACCCCTCGTGATGAGGAACTTCTCCTTCACAGTCTTCCTGCCCCGCCTGCCCATCTGGGCTGCCTTCTCTGGCTTTTGCATGAGCTCTATCACCCTGTCTGCGAAGCCCTCCACGTCATTGGGTTCCACCAGATAGCCGCTCTTGCCATCCTCTATCTGAAGGGGAATTCCCCCCACGTTGGACGCCACCACCGGCTTTGCCTTCCAGAGCGCCTCAGTCACGGTGAGCCCAAAGCCCTCCCTGAGCGACTTCTGTAGCACCACAGCGGCAGTGCGCTGCAGAGCGTTCACGAGGATGTTGTTCTCACGGGTTATCAGAATCACATCCCCGCTCTTTATCAGGGGCTTTGCCTTCCTCCTCACCTCTTCGTAAATCACCGTGGCCTCTGGGTCGTCCCTTGCCGCAGAGCCGCAGAGCACCAGCCTGCAGTCCATCTCCTCCTTCACGAGCTTGAACACCTCCACCACGCCCATGGGGTCCTTCCACTTGTCGAACCTCGATACCTGTGTGATGATGGGCTTGTCGGTGGGTATGGAGAACTTCCTCAGGTACTTCTTGATAACACTCTCTGGTAGCTCGATGTTCTTGGAGCTCAGCGGGTCGATGAAGGGGTGAATCACCCTCTGCTCCACGGGCAGATCATCGCTCTTGTACTTCTCGTTCGACACCCACACTGCATCGTATCTGAGGATGAAGCTCTTGAGGAAGTCCCACACCTCTGGGTTGGGGTTCGATAGGTCCACGTGGCATCTCCATATCCATGGCTGCTTTTTCTTGTAGAACCGTATGAGGGGCAGGGGCTGGGGGTCGTGCACCACTATGATATCGTGATTTATGTGGGTGTACTGGGCGAACTCCTCGTTTGTCTGCATGTACAGGCTCTTTTTCATCTCGGTGAAGTGTATGTGCTCCCCCTGAAGCGCGTTGTGGAACTTCTTGGTTATCGTGAAGAAGTCCGGAGAACCGTGCAGTATCCTCCAGCCAGTGTCCACACCCACATCATTCATCAGCGATACGCCAGCGCTCAGAATCTCAGCGACACCACCACCCTGATAGGTGGAGTTTATGTGGAGGATGTGCTTTCCGTAGAGCTTTCTTGCCTCCTTGCATATCTCGTATATGACCTCATCCCCCACAATATCCCTGTAGTCTTCTATGTAGCGTCTCATGACACCTTCCTCTCTTAAACGCACATGGTTTATAATGGTTGTCAGCCCTCGTCCTCTATGGCGACAAGCTCCCCGAGCAGCCCCCTCACCTCATGGTGGGAGCCCATGCTGAATCTCGCCCTCGAGAGCCCAAGCCCCACCTTGATGGAGTAAGCCCATGCGGGCAGCACGGCAAACATGTCCTCGTCCGTCCTGTCATCGCCCACAGCGAGAATGAAATCCCAGTCCTCCCAGGACATGCACCGCAGCGCAGACCTGCCCTTGTTGATGACGGCATCCTTGATTTCGAGCACCTTGCTGCCCTCCATCACCCCGAGGTTGAGGTTGGCAGTCATGCTCAGCAGGGCATCCTTCAGCTCCCTTGCCCTTATAGAGGCGAGGCGGGGGTCTGCATTGCGGTAGTGCCACACCAAGGAGAAGTCCTTTTCCTCGATGAACGAGCCAGGAGTCCTGTCCACGTAGAGCTCGAGCAATGGGCGTATCTCTTCCTTCCACTCGCTCCCGATGGACTCTGTCCTCTCCCATTCCTCTCCCTGCCTGACCCACACGCCGTGCTCAGCAATGAGCACCACATCGAGGCTGCCAAACCATGCGTCCAGCGTCGCCCTGCTTCGCCCGCTTATCACCACCACCCTGTTCTTGGGCTCGCGGGACAGGGCATCGAGCAGTCCGAGCAGCTCCTCATCGGGCACTGCCCTTTCTGGTCTCCTCTCGAACGGAACGAGGGTGCCGTCATAGTCCAGCAGTATCAGCCGCCTCTCTGCGGATGCATAATCCCTCAGCAGCCCCTCCCTCACCTCTGGGGTGAGCCTTCGTGCCTTGAGCTCCATCTGCGTTGCTCTGATTGCCTTCAACCCCTCCAGAAACTCGCCTGCCCACCGCCCCACGTCATACCGCCTGAGCCTTGCCTGCATGATTCTGTTGCGCTCCACCTGCTCCTGCTGGGGCATCTCCAGCGCCCGCCTCATGGCATGCACGACCTCCTCCTCACTGTTTGGGTTCACGATGATTGCCTCTCCCAGCTCCTCGGCAGCCCCAGCCATCTCGCTCAGTATCAGCACGCCCCTGCCATCCGTCTTGGAGGCGATGAACTCCTTTGCCATCAGGTTCATTCCATCCCTCAGGGGGGTGATGAGTGCCACGTCAGCGATTGAATACAGCGCAACGAGCCTCTTGAAGGGCAGCCCACGGGACATGTACCAGATGGGAATCCAGCCCATCGTGGCGTGCTTTCCGTTGATGTTCCCCACGAGCTCGTTGACCTTCCTCTTCAGCTGGGCATAGTGCTCCACTCCCGTGCGGGAGGGTACTGCCACCAGTATGAGGGTCACCCTTTCCCTGTACTCTGGATAGCGCTCCAAGAACGCATCGAACGCCTTCAGCCGCTGAAGGATGCCCTTGGTATAGTCCATGCGGTCGATGGACAGGATGACCTTGCGCCCCACAGTCTGCCTGAGCATCTTTTTCGCCTCCCTCTGCACCGCTGGGTCGTGCACCGCACTGGCAAAGCGCTCATAGGGTATCCCCATGGGGAACACATCCACCTTTACCACGCGCTCACCAGCAGTTATCTGCCCAAAGGAGTCCTCATAGCCGAACAGCTGGCGCACGCTCTCGATGAAGTTCTGGGCATAGTGGTAGGTGTGAAGGCCCACGAGGTCGGCTCCCAGCATCCCATCCAGTAGCTCCCTTCTCCACGGCAGCAGGCGGAACACCTCGAACGAGGGGAAGGGAATGTGAAGGAAGAAGCCTATGGTGGCATCTGGGCGCTGCTCTCTGATGAGCTTCGGGAGCAGCATCAGCTGGTAGTCGTGAACCCACACCACGTCGTCCTCTCCCGCCACCCTCAGCACTGCATCACAGAACGCCTCGTTTACCCTCCTGTAGCGCTCCCACAGCTCCTTCTCATACACTGGGTACTGGGTGAAGCAGTGGAAGAGGGGCCATATCGTCCTGTTGCAAAAGCCATGGTAGTAGCCCTCCACGTCGCTCGCCGAGAGGAACACGGGACGGCATCGCTCGTCCTCGAGCCTGCGCTCCAGCTCACATCTTTCGTGCTCGCTCAGCTCATCCAGCGCCACACCGGGCCAGCCAATCCACAGCGAGTCGTGCGCCCTGTGAAAGGCACCGAGCCCGGTGGCAACACCACCCATGCTGGGGTGAAAGCTCAGTTTTTCCCTCCTCTTCTCCACGCTGATGGGCAATCGGTTCGACACTATCAGCAGCCTACCCATGAGATACCCCTTCGATGGCCATCACACACCTCCAGACGATGCCACCCTGTTCCAGTTCAGCCCCACGAGGGCGGCATCCAGTATGTTCACTCTGTCGTCGTTGTTCAGGTCAGCGCCATGGTGGTATCCAGCGGTGCCACGGCGTGCGTTCCAGTGCAGGCCCACCAAGGAGGCATCCACTATGTTCACCCTGCCATCTCCATTTGCATCCCCCCAGCCATGTACACCATCACAGCACGTGTGGTGGTGTTATTGGCACTGCTGTTGTCCACCACGGTGAGGCTCACGGAGTAGGGAAGATACGTGCTGTTGGTCGCATCCCACCTGTAGGCCGAGTAGGTGTGGCTCACATTCTCCCCTGTTGCGTTGGTGCCATCGCCAAAGTCCCATGTCCACGACACGATGGTGCCATCTCTGTCATACGAGTCCGATATGAACCTCACGGGCACCCCGACGTTGTTGATCTCGTGGAGGGTGTGAAAGAGCGCAACGGGTGGAGATGGACCAGCAGGTCTCACGAGTGGGAGGTAGTCCACGTTCAGACCCGCCACGGTGTATGGCGTGTCCCCGAGCCCGTCTCCGTTGGTGTCAGTGCCGTTGTACGTGCTCCAGTAGTTCCCACCAAGATACGGACCTCCGACGATGTTCCTTCCGGGCGTCTTCGTTATGTTCCACCTGTTGAAGCGGGCATCGCTCACATAGGCGTCGTACTGGGAGTGGTTGAAGAGGTTGTTGTAGATGAGGTTGTTGTCGCAGCCAGAGTACAGGTAGATGCCCACGTAGTTGCACCTTATTATGTTCCCCCTGATTGTGCAGTGGTCTGCACCATCCATGAACATTCCACGCCCGCCACCATATGATAGGTTGCCGCTCATGAGCGAGCTGTTTTCGATGGTGTTGTAGTCGGATAAGTAGAGGTATACCTCGCCCTCACCACTGTTGTTAATGAGCGAGCAGTTGGCGATGGTGTTGTGGGAGGAGTAGTCAAGGTATACGCCCTCACCGCTGTTGTGCTGGATTGAGTTGTTGTACAGCGTGTTGTAGTCGCAGTAGTAGTCGAGGCAAACGCCCACGCCGTTCGAGCCCATGTAGCTGTCCGTGATGGTGTTGTGGGAGGAGTAGTACATGTATATTCCAGCAACGCTGTTTGACTCTATGCGGTTGTGCGATATGTTGTGATGCCCTCCACCACTCACATAGATGCCCCGTGCGTTGCCTGTTATCACGTTGTTCGAGATTGTGCAGTTCTGCACCCCTCCAAGATACACACCCGCCCTAATGGCGACGTCCCTTGCCCTCCCTATGGTGAGCCCCGTTATGCTGACGTTGGATGCGGTGATTGTGAACACGTTGTCGCTCTCGTTGGATGCGTTGACAGTTGTGTAGTCTGGTCCGCTATCGGAGGTTATCGTGATGCTCTTGTTCACCACAACGTTCTCGAGATACGTTCCGTTTCTGATGACTATCGTGTCCCCAGCGGTGGCGTTGTCCACCGCAGCCTGAATGGTGGGATATCCATCTGGCACGTACAGCGTGCTCGATGACGCAGTGCCACAGCTGAGTACGAGGAGCAAAGCAGAAAGCAACAGCACAATGATAGCCCTCATATCTCTCCCCTATCTCACTATCGGGCAAAAATATATAATACCTTTGTGGGGGACTGTCTGTGGAGTGTACTCTCACTCTGCCCTCCCATTCTGCCGCCTGAGAAACGCTTATATACTTTGTGTGTACTATTGCCCCTCCCCCCTTGTTGGGTGGAGCCCAGCAGGGGCCCACCCACACCCCCTCCTAATGGGTGGCTTTTCTTACTTCTGATGCTTGACGTGGAATGTGCCACATCACCAAAAGCGCACAGGGCTTCCACAGCTTGAGAACAGTTATATATCAGCAGTGGTGAGGGAAGGTGGCAATGGAGCCCAAGTCTCCGCTGTTGAAGGGCTCGTAGCTCAGGGGCAGAGCGCTGCCTTGTGAAGGCAGAGGCAGATTATGGGCTTCTCTCGCCACAATCGGAGCTAATCGGGCTTCAATCATCCCCATTCGTCCTACAAGAGTTTTTCAAGCAACATAGAGCTGATTTAAAGCAGTACCGCAGAGGGGTGGCTGCGCTCTGTGGAGCTAAACCTCATAGAGCCGTATGAGAGGGGAGAGATTGAGCCCATCACAACCCCCGTGGAGCTTAGCAAGTGGCTGGCTGAGCACAACAAAGACCCATTGGCAAAGGGCTTGAGGGCTTTCTTCAACTATCTAAATTTTTATGAGATTGGAGGGCAGAACTGGGATAGCTGGCTAAACAAGGTGTGGGTGCCATCCTCCAAGCCCAGAGAGGTGCACCTCACAGATAAGGAGGTGTATGAGGGCTATGTGGCAACATACACCACGATGAGAGAACAAGGATACAGCATCAAAGTATCAGCTGATATATGATATGCTGGCGTTTAGCGGTCAGAGGTTTACACATCTCTTAAAGGCAATCTCCCAGCTATCAAGCCTTGATGTGGTAGAGGTAAGGCTGAATGGGAGGCACACAGGCATAAAGAGGGTGAGCATAAAGCACCTCTCAGAGGGCAAGAAGAGGGCTAATGTGCTATACTACCCCACGGTGTGGGAGGATGAGCTATTTGCTCTTGAGAGCTACCTGAACGAGAGGGCAAAGAGGGGCAGTGAGGGCATGGTGAGTGTAGCACGCTCGATAAGGCAGTATATAGCATCAAAAGAGTGGATAGAAACAGAAAGGTGCCAGCAACAAGGGCAGACCCCAACAGCTTGAGAAAATGGCACTATAACGTTATGACGCTAAAGAGCAAGCTGGGCATAAGTGAGGATGTGGCTACCTTCATAGCTGGGCGCTCCCAGAGCGTATCGGGAGAGAGCTACCAGAACAGCATATTAGCAGCCGATGAGGTTTATCCAGATATAGCCTCTTATGTGCTCGCTGTGCTTGATGGCAGGGGTTTTGATGAGTATGGGAACCTCAAGCGCTAACACCCACCCCCTTATTCACCCTACAGGGCATGTTTAGGGGTCTTTAGGTGCTAACATACCTGCCCCCTTGTTGTGAGGGGCTCTGAGTGCTCTCAGTGAGATGGCAAAAACGATAGACGCAAAGGGTTAGGGCTTTTTGATGGGGGTTTTAGCGTTCTTGGGCACCTCATCCACAAAAACAGGTCTAAACCTTAGGCTGGAACTTTTCCACCCTGACCCACTCCCCCTCTGGCAGCTTCTCAAGGTTCTGGACTGTTGAGCTTTACTTTCTTCATGCTCACAGCTTCGCAAGCTCCTTCATGAGTGCGTCTCTTTTCTTCAAACACTCATCCACGGTTCTTCTCCAGAGCCTTCTCAGCTCCTCCTCTTTTTTTAGCTCAATCTTCTCGGCCATCATACTCTTTTTCCATTCCCCTCTATATCTACCTTTTCTTGGCTACATTGGCTTTTAGCCATGCCACAATCCTATCCACAGACCACCCCTCTATGGCGACAGAAAGAACAAACTCTTTCACCTCATCCGAGGGGGCAACCAGCTCATAGCCATAGCAATCAAGAAGTGCCTCAGTGATTGCCAGCCCAGTTCTCTTGTTGCCGTCCACAAAGGGATGACCACATACTATGCCCCTTATGAGAATGGCAGCCTTCCAGATAACACTTTTCTTGGGGTGGCTCCTTACCCATCCAGTGGCAAACTCAAGCTCACTTCTGTTGAGTATGCCCTTCTCCCCACCATACTTTCTGATGATTTTATTGTGTGTCTTTACTATCTCAGCTACATCTATGATGGCATCAATAGTGGGCTCATCTGTTCTTTTCTTCACTCTCTCAATAGCCTCCCAGTGGAACTGATGCATTGGATTAGAAGAACTTTATCAGCCCTCGTGCTCTGCCTTAAGCCTCTCCATCACCCTCTCACACCGCCTTGCGAGGGTGGGGTTTCTGCTCTTGTTCCACACCCTCAAGAGGTTCAGCCGCCTTATGGTGGTGGCATAGCCGTCCCTTCTCACCATCCTCCTTGCCACCTTGAGCAGCCTCTCAATGCTTGAGAAGGCACCCTGTGGGAAGGCACCGCTCTTGAGCTGGATGGTCTTGCACCTTCTCCTCTTCTTTCCCACACAGATTTTAGCCTGTGCCATGCCACCACCTCAATGCAATATCCCTGATGTGTCTATGCCAAGCAGCCCCCCGATGATGGCAATGGTGGCTATCACGATGCGCTTTAGCCATTAGTGTAGTAGTATAGTATCACGGTTAGTGGATAGAAGGATGAAAAAGGAGGAGAGAAGGAGAATGGTAGAACATCACCTCCGAAAAAAGGTAGAAAATTCTACTCAGGTAGAAAAAGAGTATAAGGCTATCAAAATCCCCTCATACCTGTATGATGAGCTCTCAAGGTTAAAGGCTGCCACAGGGGTTAAGACCTATGGCAGGTTGATTGCAGAGCTGCTGGCTAAATCAGAGATAGACCCCACAAGGGTTGCAGAAAGGAAGATAGAACAATTAGAAGGAGAGATAGGGGAGCTTGTGCCACATGCGTATGGTGCTATATCTCAGGCTCTCGTGCTGTGCAGGTGGGCCATTCGCATGGATAGGGCACAGTGTGAGAGGCTCCAGATGGAACTTTTGTCTTTGCTGAGAGAGCTGAGGAGGGAGGCTGATAGATGAAGCTCTACCTATTCCAGCACCCCGATACATCTGTTCCTCAAGGAGCGATATGGCTCAAAGCCATGTGAGCACTGTCGCTTTTACAACAGTGGGTGTGTGCTCAAGGAGCCAGAGGTGTGCCGTTAGCGTTATCTCATTTCTGCAAACTTTTCCAAAAATGAGAAAGACTAAATAGGCATAGTGCATAACGGGGTTGGGTGCTGTGGTTGGCAAGGCTCAAGACCTCCCACAAGCCCTAAATAAGATAAGGTTATGCAAGGTTGCATAAATTATGCAAAGCACCAATCAACAAAAACCGCATGACGGCGAGCTATACCGAACAACACTCTACCTCGATAGGCGGATGGTCGAGGCTCTAAAGAGCGAGGGGTATAACATCTCGAACGTTGTAAGGGGCTTGCTGCATGCGTTTTTGTGTGAGCGGGCTCGTAGCTCAGGGGCAGAGCGCTGCCTTCGCAAGGCAGAGGCCGCGGGTTCAAATCCCGCCGAGTCCATCACTATTTTGAAAGAATCTGGATATCGGTGAGGCCTTGAGAAAGACTGTGTTGCTTAACTGTTTGCCTTTAACTGCCAATAAACGACAAATTCTCAACAGCTTCTTTGACGAATACCTTAGAGTCCTCAACCTTACTCTTGAATACTTACCGAACGCCAAATCCTCTACGGAGTTACACCATTTAACATACTCAAACATACGCAAAACCTCCTTCCTTCCATCTGACGTTGTTCAAGAAGCCCGTAAGGATGTTTGGGCTAAAAGAAAGACTATTAAGAAAGGATTTAAGCGATGCTCCATCAGACTTAACAAAAGATGGTTTAAGTTCTTTGAAACTGAAAGATGCACACCTTGCTTTAGAATAACTTATTCTCCTCGCAAGAGCTTTGTAATTCCTATCAAGCGTGATAATGGATACAATAGATTCAAAGATTTCCTTAAGGGTGGGTGGGAAACCAAATCTATTTGTTTGCTTAACGGCAAGATTGCTGTTTCTATTGAAAAGGAATACCCTGAACCAGTTAACGATAGAAGGTATGTTGTGGGGGTTGATATTGGTTCTACTACTCTTGCTGCTGTAACGGTTTTCGACAGCCAGACATCTAAGGTGGTTAAACAGCTTTACTTTGGCAGAGATGTAGCTGTTAGGCAGAGAAAGTATGAGGAGAGAAGAAGTAAACTCCAACATCATGCTGATAAAGGCTCTGAAAAGGCCAAGAAATACCTTAGAAGACTTAAACGCAAACAGAGAAACTTTGTTAAGACAAGAAGCGGGCAGATTGCTAAGGTGATTGTGAATCTTGCTCTTAAATATAATGCTTCTATCGCCATTGAAAAACTCAGGCTTAGGGCTACAAAAGGTGAAGTTGGAAAGAATGGAAGAAAGAAGATTAACAGAATTCCTTACGCACAATTCAGAGATTTTCTTAAGAGTAACTGTCTTAAATACGGAGTTCCTTTTCAAGAAGTTGATGCTTACCACACTTCGAAGTGGTGTCCACACTGCGGTGCAGTGAATAGCGGACACGATTCTAGAAACTATGCCTTGTATAGGTGTAAGAAGTGTGGTATGGTTGTGAACAGTGATAGAAAAGCCTCGCTGGCTATCGCTGTAAAATCTCTCCTGGAGCGGACATCTCAAGGTCTCACCAACTCTTGTTTTGTCCAGATTTCCAGGAGGAGAGTAGCTGTAAACCTGCTCGTTCGTCCAGATGAAGGGGATTTGAGTGGTGCTGTGCATCTTACTCAACCTCTGATGGAAAGCCCCCTGCGTTAGCTGGGGGTAGTTTACTCCCTCAAAATTCACAGCGCGCCCCACCTGAGATGTGCAATTCAAATCTGATTACAATAAAAAAAGAAAAAATTACTCAACAATTATAATAAATTTTTCAAGAATTGAAACAAGCTTTTTGCCCTTCTCAGTCAATGCATAACTGCTTGCACTTTTCTCGACAATTTGCAATGATATTAAAGATTTTAAGTGCCTATTAAGAATGCTTGGGTTCAAATGGGTTTCAAACATCAACTGAGAAAAACTCTTTGGACTTTTTTCTATGTTGAGAAGAAGGGGGACGACGCCGTTTCTCGAGATAACTTTTAAGATTTCCGCCTGTTTTTCACCCCATCTTGTTTCAAACGTTGTCCTCTCGCTCGCCCTCACCTTACCACAACCATTAATGAATAATATATCTCATAGCAACACTCGGCAATATATTAGAGTTTCGGAAATAGAGTTCTATTCCCGCTTCCCAATTACTGCCTGTAAATTATTATAGGAACAAAACATGCTAAACAAAAAACAATATCAACATGATACGACGACCTCTTTTTGTAAAATTCACATTTCGAGGGAAGTCCTCATTAGTATCCTCTGATCGTCGCAGCAGAAGACTTTGTATATAAAAAAGAGAGCCAAAAGGAGATGTAAAACTTAGATTCAACTTAGAGATTTGAGTCTTCTAAGGGCTTCATTTAGTTCATTTTCAAGCTCATTAACATCAAAATTCTGACCCTTAAGGTCTCTCAGCAAATCTATTTCCTCTTCCTCTTTGACTTCAACTTCCTTTGCTATTGACGCTATTAGATCATCTTCCTCATCGAATTCTATTTTTTCGCTCTCTGTACCCTCCTCTTCTTCACTCACCTCTATGCCAAACCCAATATCGACATCACTTGTATCAACTTCGAGATCAGAATTTAACTCAGAAGGTAAATCTGGCATGTCCGGAACGTGTGGAAGACCATCAGCCTCAAGAGATAGCTCTTCACTTATACTCATTCTATCGGCCGTTTGCATTTCATTCAGTAAATCATCGCTCACTTCAACATTTTTAGATGCAAGTTCTTCCATTTTATCCAATTCTTTATCCTCCTCCCGGTTTTCTTTGCCTTTACTAACTCCAGCCGAAACAACCTCTTCAAGCTTTTGATCTATTTCCTTCATTTTCTCCTCAGTTTTCTTTCTGCGTATGGAAGATAAGAGGGGCAAACTCAACTTTATCCTTGGAGAATTACCCCCACTTTTCACCCTATCGTATATGTAAGATGTTGCAATCACAAAGATTGCAAAAACCACACCAACAAGCATTTCAAACTCCATGGTATCACCTCCTTATATGCCAAATAGCCCATTTTGTTTTGAAAATGTCAAACATCGCTCTAAAATCTGCGATTGATCCAAAACAATATGCTATTTTGATATCGGTCTCGTTCTCAGGAATTAGGAACGCTATCTTCCCACCGGCACTTTCCCCTTTTTGGAGTTCTTTGAATTCCATAGCATCTTCAAAAGAATGAGTTAATATATTGTACGGGTAGATATTCCCCTCACCGTCAACCACAATAAAATCATGGGCAGTTGGATAGAGCGTTTTATTTCCATTGTTCTTTATTAAAACTTCAGCAACAATAAATTCACAGTTTTGGGGCGCAATGCCAGAATATCTATCTATAGGTCCAAATGTTTTAAAGTCTTGGAGATTTTTTGTAAACCAAACGTTCTTTACTGCCACATCGATTCCATCAACTTCTGTGGATTCTCCAATTTCAAGAGCTATCTCTTTTGGTGGTAGTTTCGGTCTGGCATCTGCAGTGAAATTTCCTATAGCTGTCATGTTTTCCAAACTGCTCAGATCTTTTATTGGCAAGTCTCCTACACAACCACAAAATAGCAAAACAACAAATAAGCACGCACATATATACATAAATGTCTTCATCCCCTATCCCTCCATTTCTACAAGTGATGGTAAGCTGAATGCCCATTCAACAACCTGCGGGACAACAACCATGAGGACTCCAGATATGATAAAAAGAATGCACGCATAATATATATACATATATTTCCCACCACCTTTGACAACGTTTGCAGCAATCGTGTTAGCCAGTGTGAGGGAGAGAATTATAAAGAGGGTGTACTGGCTTAATAGTTCTGTTGGAACGCTACCAAAAATTCCAATGTTTAACCCCTGCAGCCCACCAGGCAATTTGTCAACAACATTAGACATGCTGCCAATGCCTGACAACTGGGTAGCATATAACATGGAGATATACTGAGTAAATATCGTCAGAATCTGAGTTATAAAGAGTAATAATCCAACCATTGCCATGTGGAGTGGTATAATCAAGCTCACAAAGCCAGACGAGATGAGGTCTCTCTTCAACCTGAGCAAAACCATTTCGAGGTTTGAAGAGCTTACTACCTCTCCAACTGTATCAGCATCTCCCCCAAGATCTGTCGCATCAATAAAAATGCTTGTTAGCTTTTGTATCAGGTAACTCCCACTCTCACCAACAAACTTCTCCCAGCACAGTCTTGGATCGAGATCCATGGACAATCTTCTGTAAAGCTGGAGAACGAGATCTTTTAGCTCGCCAAGATTTTTCTGATCTATTCTACTCAAAGCCTCTGCAACCGAAACGCCAGCACCGGATTTTATCACTCCAAGACTTCTTATGAATGTTGTAAAAGCCTCATCCCTCTTGCTTATCCTTTTGTCATCCATCCTACCAAGTATCGCAATTGGTAACATGATTGCTCCAGCTAAAATAAATCCTGCCCCTTTCATATCGATACTTCCGTATTTGAAGTCCGGATTTGCTGCTGGTATTATTGCTAAAAACACCAAGGCTGCAAATGCCGCTGGGATTAGGATGGGGGATAGTTTTTGATATTAGCGTCTGTTCTCTCGATTTTATGTGAAAATCATGAACCTTCCTGTCTTTCGGCACAGCTTTAAAAAGCATTCCAACACCAAATGCATAGATTACAAAGTTTGAGAGAGCTGCCCCATAAAGCGTTGTTGCCGGATCGCCTGACTGATAGATTATTACGGAAAGAAGAATTACAACAGAAATGAGTGATGCAGAGACGAGAATTGAGGTATAAGCGTCGGTCCATTTTCTTAGACTTTCAAGAGCTCTCTCATACTCATCTTTTCTGATCGTCTTGAAAACCTTCCACTCTCTATCCAGAAACTCTCTATCCGGCTCCCCCGCTGATATTGCATCTGAGAACCTGTTGAATAATTTCCTCAGCCTCTCATGCTCCACTTTCTCTGCAATAAGGTTGCATGCAGTTGCGTAATCATAATACCATTTTTGCGTGAGATCTCTAATTTTCTTGAAGTATTTACTTGGAGCATATTCTTCCTTTTCAGCAGCCATTTCAAATATTTTGTCTCTGCTAAGCTGGGCGGTAGAAAGAGAGGCCATATAGGTGAGTGTGAACAGTAAATCATTGTCCATTAGAAGTTCTTCCTTGGTTTTCCTGAATCTCTCTAATAATCCTGCCCCTCTTTTTGCCTCCTTATCAGTCTCTTTTTCTGTCCTTTTTCTGAAGGAAAACTTTGGGAGTTTTAACGTCGGATACTCCACTGTATTCACCTCGGAACTTTGACACCCAGCAAACCCTTCTTCTCGACCTTCGCAATGGTCTTGAAGAAGTCATAGAAGTCAACGATACCCTGCTCGTGCAGTTTTTTGAGAATCTTCGCCCTTTTCTCCACCTCATCATAGATCAATTTCTTTTTGTTTGGTGGGATGCCAAGGTATGTGGCAATCTTCTGCTCGAGCAGATAAGAGCTGCCGTAGCCAGTGAAGACATGCGTATCGGTTACCGGGTCCCACTGGAAGACCTCTATGAAAGAGACACTGCCATTCTGCGGGTTATAACCGACTATCTCGCTCACGCTCAGCACTCTTCTCACAAGCTTACCATCTGGCCTTCTCACGGCACTCACGATAACCACAAAGTTTAAGTTATCGATGAACGTCTTGGGAACGCTTATAGGCTCGGTTGTCAGTCTCTGGATTAGCTTTTCTACGGTCCCAGCATGGAAGGTGGACATCACCGGATGTCCTGTCTGCATAGCCTGGAATGCGATGTTGCCTTCAACGCCTCTGATCTCACCAACGAGTATGTAGTTAGGCCTCTGTCTCAATGCCGCTTTAAGCAAATCGAACATTGTAACATCTGAACCACTTCCTTCGCCAAGTGTTCCCCCTCTTGTGCTCCCCCTCGTAACCTCTCTCGTCCAGTTTTTATGTGGAAGCTGAAGCTCTGGAGTATCTTCTATGGATACTACCTTTGCTTCAGGTCGAATGAAGGCTGTAATTGCATTGAGCAGTGTTGTCTTACCACTCGCTGTCTCACCACATATAAATCCACTCATGCCCTCGCTTATAAGCAACCACAAATAGCCAGCAACCATGTAGTCGAGAGAGCCGAACTCTATGAGCTGCAAAACGCTGAATGGTATTTCATTGAACTTTCTGATGGTAAAGTTACTCCCATTCTTACTTATGTCGTTTCCGTAAACAATGTTTATTCTCGATCCATCGGGTAGCGTCGCATCGACAATTGGATCCTTGTAGGTTACGGGCTTTCCTATTCTCTCGGCAAGCTTTATTATAAATTTGTTGAGAGTTTCCTCCTCTTTAAACTCAATCACACTCCTCAAACCTTTGAAAATCTTGTGTTCAATGAATATTGGCCCCAAACCGCTGCACGAAATATCTTCTATGTATTTATCTCTGATATATGGTTCAAGAACCCCCAGACCGACTTTATCCCTAATCAAAGCGTATTCAAGAGCTTTAAACTGCTGTGGAGTAACGTAAAGCTTTCCATTTTTCCCATTGGATTTGTTTCTTAACATACTTAATTTCTTAACCTTTGAAAAAAGCTTGAGTGTCCCAGCGTTATCTTCGATAAAGCTAAAACTACCACTGTCGTTTCCATCGACGATTACACATATCTCTCTGAGAGCGTCCTTCAGTATCCTTATCTTCTCCTCGTTATCTTCTGGGTCAAAATCTATGTCTGTTACATAATCTACAAGCCTTATTTCAACGTCCCTCAGCAGCTCATCCACACCTGTAAGTAATATGGGTTCAACAGGGATGTAGTAGTTCCTGACGTCATTCTTGTTAGGATAAATATGAACGTATATCTGCTGATCAGCGGGATATATCAAATTTGGATTTTCCATGTCGGAATGTTTTTTTCTGTCAAGTTTGGGGACAAACTTTGGAATGCCGATTTTGTCGAGGGGGAGGATATGGATGTATTCGAGGAGATGCAGGTTTCTCTCTACCTCCTTTTTCATCCTGTCTGGAAGCAGCTTGTAAATTCCGCAGCTCACTATGTTGGTATGGGTGTGTTCCTCCTCAAGCTTTTTTGGTTTAAATGGGAAGTTGGCTACTACTCCCTGCTTCAGCCCCCTTGGCTTGTAACTGAAATCGATTTTCTGCACCTCACTTATCATCCTCCCCTCCTTATATAGCTGTGGTGAACTACCCCTATTCGGAAGGGGCTTCCTGCTTCAGCGACCAGACAGGTCTCCACAGGCTCTAAGGGTCGTCCCAAGGTCTGCCAGCTCTTTCAGCCTTGCAGACATTATAAGTATGCAGAAAAAGATTATAAGCTTATTGGCTCTCATCTCCCTACGAAAGGGACTTCCCGCCGATAGGGTTAAAAGGGCGAGCCTGCGCTTCTTGAGCCCCCTCCTCAGCCTCGAGAGCGGTACCCCGAGCAGCACGAAGTACAGCATTCCGATGAGGGCGGGCACGATGAGCAGCTCGGCACTCTCCGATATGGGGCGCACACCGCTCAGCACCAGCCCGAGCATAGCAGAAAAGTAGATAATGGGCATCGTCAATCTGGCGTGTGTGAAGGCTGTGAAAGAGCACGTGCGACGGCTGATGATGCCGCTCGCCACACCGTTCTGTGGGGTGAGTCCCAATGCACTCACCCTCGTGGGACTTTCTCTGTGCACTGCCGCTGGGGCGCTGCTCGCCCTGCATCGCCCAGTGGTAGCGGGAGTGCTCATACTGCTCGGCGGCTTTTTTGACGTGATGGACGGCACCGTGGCACGCCAGAGCAGTGCCAGCACGCCGTTCGGGGGGTTTCTGGACAGCGTGAGCGACAGGCTCGGTGATGGAGCGATACTCATCGGGGCGATGCTCGGGGGTTATACCGCTCTCGGAGCTTTGCCCGACTGGTTCTTGGGCGCGCTCGCCCTGCTCCTGTGCCTGATGGTATCCTATACGAGAGCTCGCGCCGAGGCGCTCGGGCTTGGCATGGAGGGTGTGGGCATCGGGGAGAGGGCTGAGAGGATGCTCGCCCTCGCGGTGGGGGCAGTTCTGGGGCTGCTGAGCTGGGCTGTGGCACTCGTGGTGGTGCTGGCGAGCATCACCCTCGTGCAGCGGGTGCTGTATGCGAAAAGAATGCTCTCATAGCCTTCTTGGCAGCACCCACACCAGCGCACACCCCGTGAGCAGGGCTGCAAAGTACATCGTGCTCGAAAATCCCCACCACTGTGCGAGCACACCGCCCACGAAGGGTCCCACAGCATTGGACACCCCCACGAGGGAGTTCAGGATGCCAGTGGCAGAGCCCCTCTCGGGGTTGTGCTCTGAGAGATTCTCCAGCGAGCCAAGGTAGAGCGTGCTCCATGAGAGGGCGAGCAGCAGCTGCATGGGCAGCACATCGAGGTATGTCCGTGCTGTGGCGTAGAGCAGAAAGGTTGCACACGATGTCGCAAGACCAAGCTTGAACAGAAGCGGGCTTCTCAGCCTGTCCAGAAACTGCAGCAGCACGAACTGGGTGAACATGTTGGCAAAGTAGAGCAGCCCGATCCACAGCGTGCTCGCACCGAGCGATATGAGATAGAGGGGAAATATCGCCCATATGGTGTTGGCGCCAAGGTGCCGCAGCACAAAGCCCACGTACACCTCCTTGTTCTTCAGCAAGAGCGCCAGAGGGAACCTCGGGGTGGCAAGCTGCGGGTTTGACGGAGGGAGCCTGTACACGAGAGCGAGCGAGAGCAGAAAGAATGCCGATGCCACAAGGTATATCCCGAGGTACACCCCTATGAGCCCTGCGAGCAAGGTTCCAGCCGCCCATCCCAGCGAGGACATGGACACGAACCTTCCGAACGACCTCGTGGTCTCGTAGGCATACGCTATCAGGGCAGCGGGGTACATTCCAGCACAAAAGCCCCCGAGAAAGCGTATGAGGGCGAGCGAAAGAGGAGAAGACGCAAGGGGCACAAGGGCGAACGTGATGGCGCACGAGAGAAGCCCCATCCTGAGCACCAGCGTTCTGCCCCTGACGTCCGAGAGCCATCCAAAGAAGTAGGAGGACAGAAAGAGGGCGATGCCATAACACGAGCCTATGAGCCCCACCTCGAGGTACGATGCCCCAAGCTCCTCTGCGAGCTTTGGGATGAGCAGCATGCCAGCTGCTATCGAGATGTTGCTCAGCATCTGCACGAGTGAGAGTCTGACCCCTGTCCTCGTCCTCATCCTCATCCTCATCCTCATCTCACACTCTCGAGCACATGCTCATACAGGGCTGCCGTGCGCATGGCTATGCTGTGCCATGAAAACCTTTCGAGCACGGTCTGCCTCGCCCTTCTTCCAAGCCTCATGCGAAGGGAATCGTCCTCCAGCAGCCTCATGAGGGCATGTGCGAGCGCTTTGGAGTTCCGTGGTGGGACGAGCAGCCCGTTTATGCCATGCTCGATTGCCTCGGGAATGGCACACACGTTGCTCGCAACGACCGCCCTCTCACACGCCATCGCCTCGAGTATGCGGATGGGAAGGTTCTCGTAGAGCGTGGGGGCAACGTACACGTCCGCCATGTTGTATGCCGCCACCATCTCCTCCCGCGTCCTCAGGTAGCCGAGAAATGTGTAGCTCGATGGCGGTATGCCCCTCTTCCTCATACGCTCGATGTAGGGGATGGGGCTTCCACCACCAACGAACACGAAGTGGGCGTCTGTTCTCTTCAGCACATCCTCCATCGCCTCGATGAGCACGCTTATGCCCTTGGCACTCACCAGCCTTCCCGTGAACAGCACGATGGGGTCGGACGTGTCCACCAGCCTCTCTGTGCTCCTGGGGGCATACACGTCGGCGTCCACGCCATTGGGTATCACCTCGAGCCGCTTGCCTTCCATGTCGTAGTGCTGCTCCAGCAGCCGAGAGAGCCATCTGGACACCGTGATTATGTTGCGGGTGCGTGCAAGATAGCTCCTCTCCAGCACACGAAGCAGGGGGGAGAGCAGCAGCGTGAACCGCTCGGAGGGCTCGAGCTCAAAAAAGCCCATGCCCGATGCCCTCGTGCCCGACACCTGCCCGGCAATCGTGGTGTGCACCGTGGTGATGGAGGGCACGGGGTATCCACGCAGCTTCAGAAGAAGGTCGGACATGTGGGGAAAGTGGGTGTGCAGCAGCTCTATGCCGTGCTCTCGCACCACTCTCGGGATGTGCCTTGCACACGAGACCTGAAACGAGGCGTTGTACAGGAACGTGTCCCTGGCATCGGAGAGCTCCACCAGCTCGATTGGGCGCCCTATCGAGGCGAGCACCTCGTCCCTCTCCATGAACTCCGAGGTGCCGGGTATGGTGCGTCTCACGGTGAGCACGCACAGCTCCACGTCCTCTGGCATGTGGGATACCAGCTCCACGATGTGGGTGCCCACCCCTCCCCACACGGGCAAGAACTCTGGAGCAACCATCCCCACCTTCAACGCCTACACCCTGCTCTCAAGCCATCTCTTTGCCTCTTCCACCACATCGGGGTCATTCGATGAGAGCTTTATCCTCACCTGTCCTGCCCTGGGGTACGAGCCTATCTTCAGGGGCGAGAACCTCTCGAGAGCTTCCCTCATCACGGGGGCTATGTGCGCCTCTGGCTTTTTGCTCACCACCCACCTGATGTGTGGGGCATCGCCCCGAAGATGGGGAAGCACATACTCGAACATCGCCTCCATCTCGGCGGGCACGCCGGGAAGCACGAATATCCTGCGCCCACCATCCTCGATGAAGAACCCGGGAGCCGAGCCCACGGGGTTGAGCAGAGGGGTGGAGCGGGAGGGCAGATGCGCCATCTGCTCCATGTCCTCGGTCACCTCGTACGCCTTTCTCATGAACTCGAGCGCTTCCTCGTTCCTCACGAGCGTATCGCCCACACCCTTCGCTATTCCAAACCTCGTGATGTCGTCGTGGGTGGGTCCCAGCCCGCCTGTGATAATCACTATGTCGGCGTCGGCATCTCGCAGCGCCCCTGCAATCTCGTCCACCTCGTCGGGAATCACCACAATCCTTCTGACCTCCACACCCCTCGAGCACAGCTGCCTCGCTATCCATGCGGCGTTGGTGTTCACGGTATCGCCACAGAGCAGCTCATCCCCTATGCTGATTATGTATGCCCTCATCAGAACCACGCATCCAGACTCCTCTGCTTTTGACTCTCGAGCGCAGCCTCCAGCTTGTGGAGAGCCCTCTCCACCCTCTCCTGTGAAAAGTCCCTCTCCTCGCACAAGAACTGTATCACACCATCACTGTCGGGCTTGCTCCACACGAGCTCGTAGTCATCCGTCACCTCGGGCTCGAGAAAGAACTGCCTAATCTCCTCTGCGTGCTCGATATGCTCTCCCAGCTCATCCAGTATGGAGAAGATGTCTTTTCCCTTTTTCACGAGCCCGTATGCCTTCTTGGGCCCTATCCCCTTTATGCCGGGGTTGTAGTCAGTGCCCACGAGGATGGCGATGTCCACGAGCTGCTCTCTGGTGATGCCCAGCCGCTCGAGCTCTGCATCGAGCTCTATCACCTCTGGCTTCACATCCACGTACACACGCCTTCTCGGAAGCTTTCGCCTTCCAGTGATGGCGAGATTTCTTACCACCTTCGGTGCTCCAAACACCAGCGTGTCATAGTCCTGGGAGCCAGCATAGTCGGCGTCCCCCTTTCGCGTCATGTGGGCTGCCTGCGCCTCGCCCTCGGATGGTGCCACCACGAAGGGCACCCCCATGAGAGAGAGCAGCCTCTTCGCGTCGTCGAGTATCTGCTCGTCCACGCGGGAGGATGCCTGTGCGTACACGAACCCATCCTCACCCCTCTCCCTTGCCTCCTCCCAGCTCCTTTTTGCGCTCTCCCTGATGTGCTCTCGTCGCTCGAGCGTGCCACGCTTTAACGCCGGGGGCTCGCCGTCGAACACGTAGAACGGCATTATGCCGACCTCCATCATGTTGCTCGTCCTGTACAGCAGCCCAGAGAGGTGCGAGGTGATTCTTCCAGCAGAGTCCAGAAGGGGCGTGCCGTCCCGTTGCCTTATGATGCTCAGGAACTGGTACAGGGCGTTGAACGCATCTATCGCGACCCTGCCGTGGGCGAGCTCCCCGAGCTCCACCTCCCTACCCTTCATCAGTGCACCAAGATCAACGCCCATAATATCTCCTGCAGGAGGTGTGCATGTAAGGTAGATAAATGTTTTACACTCCGTGAAAACAAAAAGATATATACTGCTCCAATGTGGGCAGCAGATATGGCAGAGGAAATCTCCCTCGAGGACTATAAAAGAGCATACAGGGAGATGAAGACAGAGGAGGCGAGAAGGGGCTTTTTAGCTCATCTCGCCGTGTATGTGCTGGTCAACACCATCCTGATACTCGTCAACCTCCTGTACTCCCCACACGTCATGTGGTTCTTCTACCCGCTCTTGGGCTGGGGGATAGGAATCACTGCACACTATCTAAATGGCATTCGCTGGATAGAGGGGACGCTCAAGGAGGATGAGGCAAAGGCGGAGTACAGGGCAAGGGAAATCTGGTATAGAAGGGTTGAAGGCAAAATCAATCCAAGAAACGTTGCGAAGTACTCAGCTCAGGAACAGAATACACATACATCTGGTTTGTCTGCTGGATCGGGTTGCTGGCTGTATCTTCAATCATCTACTTAAAACTGGAGAGGGTGGAAAAATGAATCGGCTGAGAGATAGTGAACTACCCCTATTCGGAAGGGGCTTCCTGCTTCAACGACCAGACTCGATCCCCTTGCGGGTTACGGAGGTCTCGATCTCCACAGGCTCTAAGGGTCGTCCCAAGGTCTGCCAGCTCTTTCAGCCTTGCAGACATTATAAGTATGCAGAAAAAGATTATAAGCTTATTGGCTCTCATCCCTTCCCCTTCCCGCCGATAGGGTTAAAAGAACTTCGTGAAAACGGGGTTAGAAATTACGCATTTATTTCTCCGATAATTCCTCATTTAACTGATATAGAACATTTAATAGAAGAAACGAAAAGTTTCACAGATTTTTACTGGTTTGAGTTTCTGAATCTAAAGGCTTCTGGTAAGGAGTTTAGAGAATGGCTAAAGCAAAGTTATCCAGAAAGCTATGAAATACTTTCTGATAAAACCAAAGCTGAAAAGTATGTGAAAGAAGTGGTAAATGCCATAAAGAAGGCTGAAATTTTTGTTAAAGGTATTTGTGTTCATTATCCAAAGCTTATGGTGGTGAAATAAAATGACAAAGAAAAAAGAAATTAAGGAGTTGAAAGAAGAGATTGAGCTATTGGATGATATGCTTTCTGCTTTGGTTGAATTGCTTGAAGAGAAATGAGTTTTGAAGTATGAAGAGTGGGAGAAGAAAATTAAGGGAAAGATAAGAGAAAGTGAAAAGTTGAAGAGAATCTAAGATTAAAGCAAATTAGCAAGCTTCTTTATATCTTTATTAGCCACATGCGTATAGATTTGAGTGGTTCTCAGGCTTTTATGTCCTAATAATTGCTGAATATATCTTATGTCCGCTCCTGTCTCCAGTAAATGTGTAGCAAAGCTATGTCTTAATGTATGCGGTGTGACTTTCTTTTTTATTCCTGCTTTTTTAGCTGCATTTTTAACTATCTGCTGGATTGTCCTTTTGTTGTATTTTCTATCTCTTTCAGAAATCAAAACTAGTTCAGATTTTCTTATTCCATAATTTATCAGAAGGTCTTTCAAATTCTTATGGAGAAAAATCACCCTCTCCTTCTCACCCTTAGCCTGCTTGATGTGTATCAGTCCTCTCTCAAAATCAATATCCTGCCATTTTAAGTTTCTTACCTCACTCAAACGTAAGCCAGCGTAGTAAAGCAAAGCAAGGACGACTTTATGTTTTATGTTGGTTGTAACTTCAAAAAGCTTTTGAACCTCTCTTCTGTTGAGAACAACAGGTAATTTATGTTTTGATTTTGCCAATGGCAATTTCTCATCGAATTTTTCATTGAGAACATTTTCATAGAAGAATTTTAGAGCGAAGTAAACGCTACATATGGTTGATCTGCTTTTGTTTGAATAAGAAAGTAGGAATTCCCTTGGAGTTTTACCAGATTTTAAGAATTTAATTACAATATCTCTGTATTTCTTTGCAGTTCTGTAGGAGTATTTCCTGAGCTTTAGTTCCTCGATAAGCTTGCCAACAATTTCATAATTGTGAGTATTCTTTTTATATTTTTGCTTGGATGACTTCTAGTATGAAAAAGAAAAATTTAACTATTTCGAACTAGTATCTAAAATATGTAGTTTCCCGAAAACATTTCGGGAAATTGGAGTTGTCCGAAATTGCGGGCGACAGTTTCATATGTCCTGTGTAAGACTAAAAGGAGACGATGAAAATGAGTGAAACGATATTTGAAATAGATCGGGTACCAAAGGAAATAAGGATTGAACTTCCGAAACATGGTGAAACGCATCCAAAACTTATCTTAGAACTACCAGTAATTAGTGAGCACGAAGACAAAAAGCTATACCCGGAAACCGTAGGTCAAACTTACTTCGACGATTCTAGAGAAGCAAATAACACTGCGCACTCTTAATAAAAACCTACAAACCGCTAACGGAAGAACAAATTCAGATTTTGAGGAATTCAGGTGTAAAGGAGCTCTGCCTCGGAATTAAAGACGGTGTACCACAGCCTGATTGAAGAGGACAGAGTGGATAAAGTTAAGAGCCTGAACTTCGTGGAGAGCGTTTATCCGTATAAAATGAGGTAGCTACCATGAAGAGAGCAGCAACATTATTAGGTTGTGTGGCTGGAATTTGCATTCAGGTAGGACTCTTATACGGTTACAGCTACGCATTTGTGTTGCTGAGTTATCCTGCACTCCTGACACTTGGTCAAGTGTTCACCTACATCTTTCAGATTGGAAAAGCAGTTGGCATTAGCATTCCATTGGTTTATTTTCCCTTAATCCATTCCGTTTCAATACCCGTCTTCTATGCATTGCTTGGCGGCGTTTGTGGATATATAATTGATAAATACAGGTGATTATGATGAGAAAAAGATTATATCTTGGAATATTGGCTTTGTTGATCATAGCGTCTTTGCTAATTTACAACTTTTCATCACCTATCGTTATTGAAGGTATTGTTGATCATAAAGCGGTAACAGGGGTGAAAGGTGATACATCATACACAATCTTACTTAATCGTCCAGCTGAAAATGGATCGTGGATTATAGTAAAAGATAAAGATTACGAGATGTTCTTTTTGAAGAAAGAAAAGAATGCCCTCATTAGCGAGTCCGTAGAGGATGAAATGAAGAAGAAGTATTCCGATATCAAATACCTTGTCTCCATAAGATTGGATTCCAGAGACCCAATCAATGGTATTGGGAAAGGAGATACTTTAGCATACTTTGTGAGCAGAGACGAATTCAACAGGGTTAGAATAGGTGATAAGGTGAAATTTGAGGTTTCAAGAGAGAAATGCACGATCAGGAGAATTTTGCAAATCGAGAGAACAGCTTTGGTTGGCGGACTCTTTATTGCTTTTAGGGAAGAGATAACGAAAGATGAAATACTGTCTCTCCTTGATGAATGCAACATCCAGAGCTCTTACATAAAAGGCGTTGACTATATGTCTCACTATTATGCAATTGTTCCCGGGGATAAATTGAAGGAGATTGAGTTTCTTCATAATGATGGGTTTAAAGAACTGAACACAACACTTTATTATTCTGATGAAGATATCTTGAAGAAAGATAGGGGTTATGTTATTTTCTTTGAAGGGGAAGCATCCTTAGATGATGCCAAGCAAATCCTGAATCCCTATGACATAAAAATAAAAGAGATTAACTGGAATTACGTAAGATTTTTAGAACCAGTTTCGGAAGAAATAGCTAAAGAATGGAAAAATAAGCTGGAGGTTGAAAGTGATGTGCTACGCGTAATATTAGATTGCTACTATGACACTTCCTATGAAGATAAAAACAATCACGGGAGATTATACCCAGAAACTGTGGAATACACGTATTTTGATGATTATAAACTGATAAACAATACGGATTCCTTTTTAATCAAGACCTACAAACCACTGACGGAAGAACAAATCAAGATTTTGAGAAACTCGGGTGTGAGAAAGCTGTCTGCCTCAGAAATAGAAACCGTGTATCATAGCCTGATTGAAGAGAATAGAGTGGAGGAAGTTAAAGACCTTGATTTTATTGAGGATGTCTATCAGTATAAAACAAAGTAGCTGAGGGGAGATATAGTGAAGCCAACGAAATTACTTGCTCTTGCCGTATGCATTTTATTTGGTGTGGGAATCGGTTTGTTCGCCTGCCAGCTAAGCCAAAAGCAGAACGAAGCCTATCTGCCACCGAACGTTTACGGCTTACCTTTATCAGAATTCTGGGAGGTGGTTCTTCAGGAAACAAAAGCATCAAACGAGAGTGCTTTGAACTGGTTCTATGTTACAACTGATGAGAAGGGAAATTTAAAGCACTTAATCCTCGAATTTTCGGAAGTTACGGATTGCAAGCCTTGCAAAACATACCATGTTGAGTATATAAACGGGAAACTCAAATACTATTCAGCAGAAGTTGAGCACGTAAAAGCTGGCTTGCACCCGCTCGCTCTCTTCAGAGAACTAGAAAAACTGGATTTCAGAGAGATTCTGCGGGCTTATCCTTACAAAAGCTTCGTTATCGATGCGGAAATGGAATCTGGAAGAGTTGGTTATAGCAGTAACTACACGAAAGTATATCTGCTGCTCAACGGCTCTCTGATTCCGCTGAAGAGGATAATCTTCGATAGCGAAATTCCTTGGTGCAGGATAACCATCAGCAAAATGAAATACGCAAAAAATGGGTCAATAGTTGAGGGGTGTTCGGTTGGAGGAATAGTGGTGTTTTTACCTGAGGATCTGGATAAAGCACCAGTTGCCGAGCCCTCGATCGACATAACACCAAAAGTTGGAGAGCATCTCACAAACGAATTTTTAACGAACAATAAGACGAAAATCCTGCTGAAAGATGCTAAGCTGACGTTGTGCACGTTAAACGAAACTTGCCTGCCTTCAAGGAACTGGCAGGAGTGTCGATTACGGACCAGTTTGCGGCTCGACCGTTCTACACTTAAGGAGTGGAGAGGAGAAAGAGTTGTCTGAGTGGCATCCCTTCGCCTTAGTAGGGGGTGCGGTGCGTGAGAAGACTGTGGCTTTTTGCTGTAATATGCATGTCGATCGGAGCGGGAGTAGGTTTGTTAGGCTGTCACCCCAGCGAGGAAGTTCACTTACCACCAAGCGATACTCTATCGCTCCTATTGCTCTGGAACATCACGCTGGAAAAAACGGGGGTCGAGAATTCTACAGCAGTTCTGGATTGGCCTGAACATTCGTATCTCCAGCGATGGAATCGTCGAGCACATAATCCTCGAATTCTATGGAATAAAGGATGGGAAGCTAAAATTTTATCACGTCCAAGCCGATTCGGGAAAGTTGATTTTCCGTTCCTCAGAAGCAGAAAATCTATCGATAGCGCCTGGAACACATCCCGCGAAGATTTTCCGGGAACTTGAACGTCTCGATGCTAAGGCGATGCCGAAGGGTAAAAGAGGGATTTCCATAAGCGTGGAAAGGCAGTCTGGAAGCGTTGAGTTCCTTAGCAAGTACTCAAAGCTCTACGCTCTGCAAAACGGACTGCTGATACCCTTGAAGAGGGTGACGTTCAGCGGTGGCACATGGTACACTATAAACATCTGTAAGAGGGAGTTTTTAGAGAGCAGTTCTGCAGCTGAAAGTAAGGTAGTCATTCGAATAAACGAGAGTAACGTTAACGGCAACTGCATCGTAGCCTTTATCTTCCCGTCGTTTGCAAGACCCCTTCGGAGGGGGATACGCAAGGGGAGGTGGCTAAGTTTAAATACCGTTTTGGACATATCGAACGTTGTAGCCCACTCCTTAACGAGAGGAGTGGGATGCGGGGCCTGTGACCGTCCCGAAGGGTGCAATCCCGATGGGGTGAACGTGGCTTTTTACAAAAGCCAGCAAAACAGCGCATTAAGGGGTGTGGTTAAGCCACACCCCATTAATCCACTCACGTGCCAGCACAGCTGTCGTCCAGCTGGCATACAGCGCATTAAGGGGTGTGGTTAAGCCACACCCCATTAATCCACTCACGTGCCAGCTTCGTTAAGCTGTTTGGAAGCCCTTGCGTGAGCAG
>NZ_JONQ01000014.1 GCF_000711905.1 Methermicoccus shengliensis DSM 18856 | reverse complement strand
TCCACATGGGGCAAGTACGAGGTCATAGGCTTCATGGCCGACAAGTACTTCGCAGGCTACCTCGACATGCCCAATGGCACGGGCACAGAGAACCCGCTATCGAGTGGACAGCTGCACAAGGTGCTCATGGACGATGACGCCAAGCGCTCTGTGTACGTGGGCTCCTCCCTGCCCTTGAAGGAGGGCTACGAGCTGTTCGTGAAGGAGGTGGACATCAACGGCAATCGTGCCCTTCTGGAGCTCAGAAAGGACGGGGAGGTGGTGGACACGGACTTCGTTGCGAGCGACGACGACTACATCTACACAAAGGACGTTGGCTCTGCAGACGACCTCCCCCTCATAATCGTGCGGGTGGGCTCTGTGTTCAGGGGCACCGAGACCAATGTGGTGCTCATTGAGGGTATATTCCAGATATCGGAGAGCTATACCTCGGTGGAGAGCGGGCAGGATTTCAAGGAGATGGAAGTGGTGGGGGTGGGCTCGGGCTCGATAACGCTCGAGAATCCCAGTAGCATCTCCCTTTCGGCTGGCAAGGACATCGACATCCTGGGAGATGTGTGGATTCGTGTCGCCGACGATTCGTCTGCCCTCAGGTACTATCCGTTTGTGAAGATTGAGGAGCTCGTGGGCGGAGCGCTTCCCATGAGTGTGGATGTGCCCCCAACGGTGAGCAAGGGTGAGCAGATACCAATCCACGTGGTCTCCGGGCTCTCGGATGTGGAGGGTGCCAGCATATTCTACGATGGAGAGCTCATCGGCACCACGAACGCAAGTGGCGTGCTGCTGTACACCCCTACGGAGCTTGGCAACCATACCATAGAGGCAAGACGCTATGGCTATGCCCCGGCCTCCACTGAGATAGTGGTGACGAATGCCACCCTCGAGATAATGGCTCCATCGAGCATAGACCTCGGAGAGACGCTGGTCGTGCGGGTGGGGCTGGAGGGCAGGCCTGTGGAGAATGCCACCATCAAGCTGGACGATACAGTCATTGGCCACACAGATGCCTCTGGCACCCTCACATACGTGCCAGAGAGTGCTGGAAGGTTCACGCTGAGGGCAGAAAAGCCTGGTTACATCTCCAACTCCACATCGCTGGAGGTGGTGGGTCCCTACGCTGAGCTGGTGGTAAGTTCACTGTCTGTGGAGCCCAAGGTCGTGAAGGCTGGCAAGAGCGTTGAGGTGAGGGCAACCATCGTCAACAACGGAAACATCGAGGGCACGGAGCTGATAGAGATAAAGCTCGATGGAGAGGTGGTGCACCAGGAGAACATCACGCTCGCACCAGGGGAGAGCACCACCCTCACGTACGCCCAGAAGCTCAATGAGGAGGGCACGCACGTGCTGGATGTGGGTGGAACAATCGCCACCATCACCGTGGAGGGCTCCGGCTTCCCACTGGGAGGAGTGATTGGTGCGGTCGTGGGCGCTGGGGTGGTGGTTCTCGTGCTCATCGCCAAGGGCATAATTCCGCTGGGAGCGGGTGGAAAGGGAGGAGAGATTGCAGAGAGGATAAGGGAGCTTATCTCGAGGATGCTGAGGCGATAGCCCCAGCATTCTTGAGTTTCCTGTGAACGATGTTGGCAAGGGAGGCGAGCTGGGCACCAGTCAGCTCCTCTGCTCTCATGTCAAGCTCGGGAGCGCTGAGAGAGCGCAGATACTCTGCACCAAGGGGAAAGCTGGCCGAGATGGCAAGAGCGTTTCTGAGCTTCTTTCTCCTGTGCTCAAACCCCGCTCGAACGAGCTCGAAGAACAGCGCTTCATCCTCCACCACGTAGGGCGACGGCCTTCTTACGAGCCTCACGGTGGCGGACTCCACCTTTGGAGGAGGGTAGAACGCGCCCTTCGGTACCCTTGCCACCATGCGCACATCGCAGTGATGCTGCACCATCACGCTGAGTCTTCCATAGCTTTTCGTGGAGGGCTTCGCAGTGAGCCTCTTTGCCAGCTCGAGCTGATACGTGAGGATGGCTCGGTCAAACTCGTGCTCGAGCAGCCTGAATGTGAGGGGAGTGGCTATGGAGTATGGAAGGTTGGATACCACCACATCGCATGCTGGAAGCTCTGCCTCGAGGGCATCGGCACATATCAGCTCGAGGTTGTCAATGTCCCCAAGCTCGCTTTGGAGCACGCCCATCAGCTGCCTGTCCTTCTCCATCGCATATACCTTTCGAGCACGCTCACACAGCAACCTCGTGAGATTGCCCACCCCAGCCCCTATCTCGAGCACCACCTCTGAAGGCTCGAGCTCGGCCGCATCCACTATTGCATGGAGGGCCCTTGGACTTATGAGAAACCTCTGGTCCTTGTTGAGGTTCAGGAGTCCATATCTTCGAAGAAGTGCTGGCACGTGCTCCATCTATCTTACAAACACCCTGTACTTGATGTTCTCGTCCTTGAGCTCTTCGATTATCCTCTTGGCAATGAGCTTTTCTGGCTGGTGGAGGGTTGGAATCCTCGAGGTGATATCATCAAAGCTCTTGAACTTCCCTCTTTCTCGCTCCTCGATGATAGCCCACATGAGCTTTTTTCCTATGCCGGGCAGCAGCTCCAGCATGTGCATTCTCGGGGTGAGGGGATATGCGCTGTTGAAGAAGTCAACAAACCTCTGTTCATGCTTCTTCACGATTTCCTCCACCACATAGGGAAGCTCGCTCTGGGCACCATGCGAGAGCTCGGCATACTTTATTCTCCGCTTCACGTGGTCTATGAGCTCTCGCTCCTTGTCTCCTATGTATACCCTCTGGTGGGGCTCAACCACCACACCCTCCTTGGGCACGAGCTCAATGAGCACGAAGTGCTTCTCACCCACTGCCTGGACCACTGGCTTACGCTGGTATAGGGGCTTGGATTCATCCAGAGCACCGTATGGGAGATAGTCGAGCACCCATGCATACCCTTCTTTTTCTGGCTTTTTGGACCTCTCTGGCACAAACTCACCCCTATACAATACTCTGTCCGTCCTCAATAAAAGAGTTGGCTAAGTGGCTTAGCCCTCTATGGCAACCTCCGAGACGATGGCGAGAATCTGGTCCAGCTCCTCAGTGCTCAGGGTGAATCTCTCCTTTGCATACAGCGCCCTCAACTCATCCCGGCTCATCGGGAGGATGTCTGCAATTCTCACTGCAATCTCTGGCTTCATCTTCTCGAGCGTGCTCAGCCTCTCCACCAGCTCCCTTGCCCGCTCGGGTGTCAGCTTGGCAAACGTCTCCGCATGGGCGAGCGCTCTTCTGAACTCATATGGTAGCTCGGTGCCCTCATCCTCCGAAAGCCTTTGCTCCTTTACTCTCTGTAGCGCCTCCCTCACCTCAGCGAGGGTGAGCGGCTTCTCCTCGATGACCCGCTTGACTATCATTCTTGATCACTTGATCACTTGATCACGCATGAGGTCTGAGGTGCTCTGGAAGTACTATAATCTCCTTTAGCGCCCTTCCATCCCGTGCTCTGAGGATGTATGCCCTGCCCCTTCTACCCACCACATCGGCGGTCCTGCCATGGAACTTGTGATGTGGGGCTCCTTTGTGCACACTGGGGTCTATCTTCACGCACACCTTGTCCCCTATCTCGAACTGCTGTACTGCCCTCGTTATTGGTGAGAGCCCCTTCTCCCTTCTGGGCTTTTGAAGCTTGTATCTGCTCTTTCTCCTGATGCCATGAGATTTGTCCATACCTCTACCTCCACCTGAGCACAGAAGCGGGCAGCCCCACCTTCGACCCTCCCCT
Organism: Methermicoccus shengliensis DSM 18856; assembly: GCF_000711905.1. Lineage (NCBI taxonomy): Archaea > Methanobacteriati > Methanobacteriota > Methanomicrobia > Methanosarcinales > Methermicoccaceae > Methermicoccus > Methermicoccus shengliensis. Next base: position 68,867 of record NZ_JONQ01000014.1, on the reverse strand, counting down.
TTTATAAATGTTTGGTTGGACAATGATTTAGGTGCCAGAGAAGTACTCACTCAGCAGCGCCTGCGCATGTCTGCATCGCTCGCCTGGAATCTCCAGTGGGTACACTCCTGTGAGGCAGCCCATGCACAGCTCGTCCTCGGGAATGCCGATTGCCTCCACCAGCCCCCTCTTGCTGAGGTAGCCAATGGAGTCTGCGTGCAGCTCCTTGCATATCTCGTCCATCCCCCTTCCACCCTCTGCCCTGCTCGGGCTCGATGCTATGAGCTCTGCCCTCGTGGGCATGTCGATGCCCAGATAGCAGGGGGAGATGATGGGTGGGCTGCCTATCCTCAGGTGGACGGCCCTTGCACCACACCCCCTCACCATGTCCACAATCCTCCTCGACGTGGTGCCCCTCACGATGCTATCGTCCACCAGCACCACCCTCTGACCCCTCACATTCTCTGTGATTGCATTCATCTTCAGCCGCACGGCAAGCTCCCGCGTGGTCTGGGCAGGCATGATGAACGTCCTTCCTATGTATCTGTTCTTCATCAGTCCCTCCCTGTACTCTATTTTGGACTCCTTGGAGTAGCCTATGGCAAACGTGATTCCAGAGTCTGGCACAGGAGATACGATGTCCGCGTCCACCGGGTGCTCCCTTGCGAGCAGCCTGCCTATCCTTTCCCTCACGGAGTACACGAGCCTTCCATCGATGATGGAGTCTGCTCTGGCAAAGTAGATGTACTCGAAAACGCAGTGGGCTTTGGGACATCCTCTGCACACCATGTGCCTCTCGATGTGCCCATCCTTTAGCACCACCACCTCGCCAGGTCTGACATCGTCCACGAGTGTGCCGCCCACGGTGTCCATCGCCACGCTCTCGGATGCCACCATGTAGCCACCATCCACCCTTCCAAAGCACAGGGGCTTGATGCCCAGCGGGTCCCGCACCGCATACACAGTTCCATCCAGCAGGATGACGAGGGAGTACGAGCCCACGATGATGCCCATGAGCCTCTCGATTGCCTCGAGGGGCGTGTGGCGTCTCAGCTCCCTTGCGAGCAGCTGAGCGATTATCTCGCTGTCTGTTCCAGTGAGAAACACGGCACCCCTGCGCTCGAGCTCCCTTCTCAGTGCCTCGGTGTTCACGAGGTTACCATTGTGGGCGATTGCCAGCCTTCCGCCATGGTAGCTCACCTCGAGGGGCTGGCAGTTCAGCAGCTCCGATGCTCCCGTGGTGGAGTACCTGACGTGCCCGATGCCCACGGTACCCCTGAGATGTGAGAGCCGCTCGTATGGCAGCGCCTTGCTCACGAGCCCCATGCCCTTGAGGGTGAGCAGCCCACCATCGTGAATCGATATGCCAGCGCTCTCCTGTCCGCGGTGCTGCAGTCCATAGAGGGCGTAGTACAGAAGGGGGGCAGCCTGGGCAGCCCTTCCCCCCTGCTGGCCATCCTCGAGGGATATGCCAACAACACCGCACGCCTCTCTCAACCCCATCACCAGTCAGTACTTACACTTATTTTGCCATCGGTAGCTCCGCATCCGAGAGCTTCGTCCAAATCCACACGCAGCGCACACCTTGTCCCTCATGTGGTAGGACACTCTTCCACATCTCCTGCATCGTATATGGGTTCTGTGCCCTCCAGCAAACGAAGGAGTTCCCTTTGTCATTACAACCACCTATATCGTTCATGGTGAGATATATACCACGTTGTCTCCCCTCACCACCACCGTGCCCAGCTTTCGGGAGCCATCCTCGAGCAGCTCCTCGGCATCCTCGAGCACGAGGTTCATGTGCATGTCATACCCTGTCAGCATACCCCTGAACTCTCTGGCTCCCTTGAGCCTGACGAGAACAGAGGAGTTAAGTGCATCACCGAGTACATCAAGAGGCCTGTTTCCCATCGAGACATCACCCAGCTTTCTGAATCTACCCAACATCGTATTTTAAGGGTAGTGCTCATATAGGGGATTACTACTTAAAGCTATCCAAAGGGGCTCGACATGAGAGTGAAGAAGAGGCGGTTTCTGAGGGAGAGGCAGAGAAGACATGTCCTCGCAGAGCTGAAGAGGTATCTCCCAGAGGGTGTGTGCTTTGATGAGGCAAGGCTGGAGCTCGTGGAGCTGGAGCGCTCTCCATTGGGCCTCGTGCTGGTGGATGGCGAGCCGCTGGTGCTCATGGTGGATGAGAGAGCTGTGCCCAGCCTGCGATGTGCCCTCGAGTTTGGCATCAGGCGGGGAGAGGTGGTGGTGGATGCCGGTGCGGTAAGGCACGTGGTCAATGGTGCCGACATCATGGCTCCGGGTGTGGTGAGAGCCGACGAAGACATCGTGCGAGGGGATGTGGTGTATGTGAAGGAGGAGGTGCATGGCAAGTTCCTGTGCGTGGGTGAGGCGCTGGTGGATGGTCCCTCGCTGAGGGGGGAGAGAGGCAGGGTGGTGAAGAACATACATCACGTGGGCGATGAGCTATGGAAGCTCGAGCTCTGAGGGGCTTATGGAGCCAAAGTACAGAGAGCCAAAGTACAGACACTCCTGGGGAGCTATCGTCTCGATGCCCTCCTCTATATCCCCTATCTCGATGCCCGTACCCCTCACGATGACGAAGGGCACTCCCTCATCACCCTCGCCCATGAGCAGCTGGGCTGCAGAGGCGATGTTGTCTGCCAGCGCCTTTCTCGTGATGGCAAGCTTCTTTCCAAAGAGGTCGCACTGTCCCCTCGCGTCCACGATTCCCCTGAACCCCGACACTCCAACAGCTATGCCCACGCACCCCAGCCTCAAGGGGTGCGTTCTCGAGTCGCTGATTACCACACCTATTCTCACACCCATTCTTTTGCCCACACCCTCCCGAAGAGACCTCGCCTCTGCATGTGGGTCGTCGAGGGGCAGCACCACACACCCATCAGGGGCATTGGAGGAGTCAATGCCCGCATTGGGGCACAGAAAGCCATCCCTGAGCGTGAGCACGTAGCCCTCTATGCCGCCCAGCACCATCTTGGAGTGCTCGAGGATGAGCTGCATCAGCTCTGGAGAAATGCAGTAGCGCCTCCCCAGCTCCATCGCCCTCCTGCCAACCTTCACGTCCTGAAGGTGGACCACACGTCCCATAGCAGTCGCAAGTGCACACTCCGATACCACCAGTACATCCCCATCCTCGAGCGCTGCTCCCTCCCTCTCGAGCGCCCCCTCGAGCACTTCCAGCACATCATCGCCTGGGCGAATCAGCCTGCTCTTCAGCCCTATCAGCTCCATCCTCATTCACATACCTCTCTATGTCTTGTATCGCTTGACCCTTCCAACGTATATGATGGTTGGCTCTGGCTCTCTGCTCACCCATGGGAGTTCGATGCCCTCTCCAGTGACCACCACACCCCGAGCGCATATATCCTGCCCTCTATGTGGTGCACGATGACGGGTATGCGGGCACTGTGAGCTTGCCCCCCATTCTGAGCACGAGCGCCCATCACACAGAAATGCTTTTATGCTTTGTGCTATATGCATCCGAGCGGGGGCCGGTAGATCAGGGGTAGATCGCTTCCTTGGCATGGAAGAGGCCTCGGGTTCAAATCCCGACCGGTCCACTCGGGTTTTATAACGCTATGCAGCGCTCGATTTGCCACGTGCGGGACAGTGCCCGTGAGGGCTCACACCCTTTCTCAATCGAGATAGACAGTCGTGCGCGCTTTGGCACAGTTGGTTGATTTTGAGGTTTATGTCTTCTGACATAATTTTTTTATGTTATTCGACCCAAAGAGCTGGCAACGAGCACGGCGGCAGGAGGTTCATAGTGGGTTCAGAGGGCTCGTTTGCCACTACCAGAGCAAAAAAGGCTGGACAAATACGGCAGAACCTGCGGGAACTCAGAACCCTTCACGTTTGTCCAGCTTTCTCTTCTTTTTATCCTATCTTCTCTGTGGATTGCGGAATAGCTCTGTATTCAGCCCGACGTCCACCTCAAATCTCGTAGTTTCCACTATGAATTTTTTTCTTGCTCATATATATTATTTAGTTTTTTAGCGTGAAGTAAACAAGTATGTATATATTCATGTAAAGCTCTCTTCTGTTAGGTGACCCCGGTGAGCGAAAAGAAGGGTGACAAGAGAGGTGACAGGCAACCCTCAAACGGCAATGAGATGAGCTCAATGACTGTTGAGTGTGTGATTCAAAAGCACGCAGAGGCGATTGCACCTTTACTCCGAGACTTCTTGAAGACGTATGAAGAAACAGTTAAGGTTTTGGAGACGGCCATAGAGTGCATAGAGACCTCAAAATCCAGCGGGGGGGGGGGGAGGTTGGCTATGCCCTGATATCGATTGTTGTAGCACATAAAGCGTTGTTTGATTTGAATAACGAGCTGGAAAATCTTTTGACAGCTATTAAAAAAAGACGAAAAAATATGATAGAGCACATAAAAATCGCATCAGAGTCACAGTGTGCTAATGTTATGATAGAAAAAATTGTAAACGCCCTTGATATTGATGAAAAACACTGGGATTTTAATTGAGGTGCGGTGGTACTCCCATCGCCCACCCAGATGCTCTTTACATTTGGGAGATTTTTATGTGAGTCCAGTGCACGTGGGAAAGGGCGAGTCATCCTCGCAGCTTGCAGTATGCTGTCATGAAAAGTTATTTATACTTTACTAAGATGGAGGTACGCACATGAAGATGGAGGTATGCACATGACGAAGATTCTTAAGAACTATCGGCTCAGTCCTTATTACCTTGAGTGCATCGAAAAATTGGTGGGCACTGGGTACTTTTCCTCCCAAACTGAAGTGATTGAGGTCGCAGTACTGAAGCTGTCTGAGAAGTTTGAGCAGGATGGCAAGCTGGAAAGGACACCCAATAAACAACATAGGGAGATTGAAGAAGAGAACAGTTAACCCTGTCTGGTTAGCTTTGAATGGTCATACCCACCCCGCAGTCCACACTACATCAAGTGTAGTGATGAGATATCCATGAGACTTTTCCTACCAAACTGGATTAATTGAGGTCGCATTATCAGCGTGAAGCGCTAAGCGACCTCTGCTCCTAAGCGATTGTGCCAGAAGATGGGAAGACGCCCAACAACGAAGCTCCTGCAATGGTATTCTTGAGTGTGATGTCGAGTCAACTACCCGATTGAGGTTCAGTCCCCATAAAGCTCATCGTAAGATTTATATTCTATACTATTGTAAAGCTAAACTGGAGGGTTGGTCCGGGACCGCCAGGCCTCTACAGCCACGGTAGCTGGGTTCGACTCCCAGGCCCTTCGCTCATTGGGTGCTTCCCATGGGGCATTTTGCCAGGGGTGTGCTTGTATGATCGGTTTTACAGACACACAGGTTCAGAGGCTGAAGGAGTTGGGAGGGGACCAGAAAATAGTTGGATGCAGGTTTTCATCTGTCGCGGACAGGGACGAGGTGTTTGAAACGACTGTAAAGAACCTGGTTGAAGAGAACAGGGAGAAGCTGAGGAGGATGGCACACAGTCCATCCAGATGTTCCCTCTTTGAACTGGAGGACAGGCTGGCGTCCACCCTCGTGGGGATGGGGTTTATGGAAGTTGCCACTCCCATGCTGCTCTCAGCCTCGAACCTCAAGAAAATGGGGATAGACGAGAGCCACCCCTTGTGGGAGCAGGTGTTCTGGGTGGATAAGAAAAGGTGCATGAGGCCAATGCTGGCGCCCAACCTTTACTTTCTCTTAAAACACCTGAAAAGGAATATCAAAAAACCCGTGAGGATATTCGAGATCGGCCCCTGTTTCAGAAAGGAGTCTCAGGGTTCACGACACCTCGAAGAGTTCACAATGCTGAACCTTGTGGAACTCGCACCCGACTGTGAGCCCACAGAAAGACTCACAGAACTCATTGAGAAAGTGATGGGGCAGATCGGGCTGGAGTACCGGTTAAAGAACGAGAGCTCTGAGGTATATGGAAACACGGTCGATGTGGAAGTCGATGGAGTGGAGGTAGCCTCGGGTGCGGTTGGTCCCCACTTTCTGGATGGTGCGTACGGCATCACCGATGCGTGGGTCGGAGTGGGCTTCGGGCTGGAGAGGCTTCTGATGGTGATGGAGGGGCACTCCAATATCAGGAAGGTGGGCAGGAGCCTCGTCTACCTCAATGGGGCGAGGATTGACATATAGGGAGATGTGGACTATGGATGAAAGTGAGAGGTTAGACCATATACTCGATCGCGCGCTCCAGGGAGTGAAAATAGGACCCGACGATATAAAGTACCTCCTCGCCTTGAAGGATGAGGACGACCTGCGAAAGCTCTTCGAAACGGCCAGAGAAATAAAGAAAAGAAATTTCGGGCGGGATGTCTTCCTCTACGGCTTTATATACTTCACGACGTACTGCAGAAACAACTGCACGTTCTGTTTTTATAGGAATTCCAACGCCGCAACCGTGAGGTACAGGAAGAGCATGGAGGAGGTGGTCCAGCTGGCCACCGCCCTCGTGGACTCTGGTGTGCATCTGGTGGACCTAACCCTCGGGGAGGACCCCCTGATACATGGAAATGGGGACTGGAACAGGCTTCTGGACATTATAAGCGCGGTGAGAGGGGCGGTGGATGTGCCCATAATGGTATCGCCTGGCGTGTTGCCAAGAAAGCTGTTTCGACATCTGAGGGAGAGGGGGGTGAACTGGTACGCCTGTTATCAGGAGACTCACAACAGAGCCCTGTTCTCAAAGCTCAGACCAAATCAGGACTATGATGTGAGGTTGAACACCAAGAGGTGGGCAATGAACGAGGGGCTGCTCATAGAGGAAGGTATCATGGTGGGGGTGGGGGAAACTCTCGATGATAGGGTAAACTCCATCCAGATCATGGATAGGCTCGGGGCCCAGCAGGTAAGGGCCATGGGCTTTGTCCCCCAGAAGGGCACCCCCATGGAGGGACACTCGCCCCCATCAAATATGGAAGAGATTGTGACCATTGCAGTAATGCGTCTGGTTCATCAGGACAAGCTCATACCCGCCAGTCTGGACGTTGAGGGGTTGAAAGGACTCAGGGCCAGATTGGAAGCAGGGGCGAACGTGGTAACCTCCATAATACCTCCAATGACCGGGCTTGCGGGTGTGGCACAACACGAGCTGGACGTGAATACTGGAAAGCGCTCTGTCGAGGGAATCGTCGAGGTGCTGGATGAAATGGGGGAGAGAGTGGCAAGTCATTCCACCTATCAGAGGTTCGTTGATTCCCGCTCCCGTGGTTTAAAGGCCGTGGGGGAGATGTTCAGATGAGGCTGTGCATAGTGGGTGGTGGCCTTCAGGGAATGGAGGCCGCCTACCTTGCAAAAAGGGCCAAAATCGAGACCGTGGTCATCGACAGGAATCCCCGAGCACCGGCGCTCTCCATGGGTGACGAGAGTGTGGTAATGGACGTCGTATCCGAGGAGGCGAGGGCTACCAGAATATACAGTGACTGCGATGCTGTAATTCCAACGAATGAGGACATGAGAACCCTGAGGAGTATGGTTGAGCTCTTCAGGGGGCTGGAGGTTCCACTCATCCACGACCAGTCGTCATATGAGGTCACTTCCTCGAAGCTCTCCTCCAATGAGTTGATGGAGAGATTGAGTATCCCGATGCCCTCCCCATGGCCGGAGTGCGGGTTTCCAGTAGTAATCAAGCCCTCGAGAAGTAGCGGAAGCCACGGCGTATACCGAGCCAACAACCCCCGGCAGCTCAGAGAGGGCAAGAGGCTCGCGAAGAGATATGACCATGATTGCATCATCCAGGAGTTCGTGGATGGGCCCTCCATTTCGATGGAAGTCATATCAAACGGAGAAGAGGCAGTGCCCATGATTACCACTCAGCTATACTTCGACGAGACGTTCGACTGCAAGATGGTGTGCTCGCCTGCAAGGGTCGAGAGAACGGTGGATGATTGTTTCCGTGGTATCTCAGAGAGGATTGCTGCTGGGCTCGGGCTGAAGGGGATAATGGACGTTGAGGCGATAGTGAGTGGTCATATCCCAAAGGTAATCGAGATAGACGCGAGGCTTCCAAGCCAGACTCCTTCCGCCATTTTCCACTCCCACGGAGTTAACATGGTCGAGGTGCTTGTGGAGATGTTCGTAAACGGTGGGCCTCCAAGGGTTAGCACAGGTCGGGAGAGGAGCGCGATTTATGAGCACGTCATGGTCAAGGACGGCATCCTGAGTTCCCGGGGTGAGGGCATAATGCGGATGGCCGATAATCCCCGTATTGTGGAGGGCCTCTTCGGAGCGGATGTCATGATAACGGACTACGAGCCCGGAAAGAAGACCTGGGTGGCCACAACTATCTGCACGGGTAGCACGCCACGCAGAGCCCTCGAAAAGAGGGAAAACTGTCTCGACACCATCATGGTGGAGAACGGCATATTCGATTACTACGACTCGCATCCCCATCACCATCCATTACATCAGAACTATCAGCAACGCCTGCGGGGGGATGTCTATCACTAGGCTGACCGCCGAGATGATAGATGGGTTGCCATACTCCCTTACTGAATATGATGAACAACTCAAAAAGAGCATAGGGTGTACCCTCAAAGCTCTGGCATATGATGCCGTAGGCGTTGGACCCGATGAGCTGGACACTAAAGAGTTCAGTGTGGGCGTGGTGCCGGTCACCAGCGGGAAGGGGATAATTGGTGGATTTTGCAGCTCGGTATGTGCCATCACTAAGCATCTCGGGATGCAGAGCCACGTCACAGATGGCTATGATGTCCATGGGCTGACACAGGCAATTGAAAGTGGCTGTGACATCATCTTCACCGCAGACGACAATGTATTTGTGGCAATTAATATGAGGAAGAGGAAGTTTTCCGAGAACGCGCATTGCACCGCGCTGGGCTATTGTGTGGCTCTCGAAAAGGCCGTGGGGGAGCTGCATGGGGCCGAAGTCCTCCTCATAGGTGCGGGAAGGGTGGGCAGCTTCGCACTCGATTTTCTGACCCGAAAGGGTGCCGAAGTGACGGTGGTAGACATCAATAGAGACAGAGCCATGAAGGCGAGGAAGAGATTTGGGGTCAAGATAGAGGAGAATCTGGAAAGGGCAGTAAGGGACGCCGACATCATATACAACGCATCTCCCGCCAGAATACCGGGAGAGTGGATAAACCCCGGTGCAATAGTGGCATCTCCGGGCATGCCCTACTCGTTCGACAGCGAGGGAGAGCGCAAAATCAAGATACTGATACACGACCCCCTCCAAATAGGGGTAGCAGTCATGGCACTCCAGAGTGCTAAGTTTTCCATTTAATTCCGTGTTCCACTTTTGTTCAAGGAGCACTCAACGAGGATTACTGGAATGTCGTGGACTTTGTTGACTTGATAGTTGTAAGTGTATGTTTAACTGAACGCTCGACCTGTTCTACTTGTGGTAATGAGGCCCCTTCACCACTATCGATTTGAGTGGTCTCACAAACTCCTACGCCATCTACCACAGATTTCAGGAGGGATGAAAAATACTGCAAGGACTCGAAGTGAATTTGATACTTTATAGTATTGATAGAGCAATCAGAGAACTGCTTTTGTCTGTTCAGGTGGGGTTTCTACAATCCGGGCAGATTGCTTAGGGAGAAAAATGTGATGCAGGATGAAATGGGGGGTGTGCTTAATATCCTCTATATGCAGTTTTTGACATTACGGCAGTAAAGAAAATAAGTTTTACATAAAGAAAGCTTTCTTTATGATAAGCTTTATATTTGTAAAGACTATAAGACATACTTAACAGGGGCGTCCAACGCCTCAGAGAGGAAGAGGTGAGATACGATGGTAAGAGAATATGTGGAGGCTGGGGTCGAGAGACTCCACGGCGCGGGTCTAAGGCTCTTTACCAAGAGCGAACTCAAAGAGATACACTCTGCTACCATGGATGTGCTCATGGACCCAGGGGTCCTCGTAACAGACCCAGCTGGTAGGGAGCTGTTTGAGAAGAATGGGTGTGAGGTGGACCACAAGACTGAGATGGTGAGAATACCTGAGTATGTAGTCAGGAAAGCCCTCCAAACTGCCCCTTCAAGGTTCACATTGGCGGGCAGGATCAAGGAGAATGACGTCCTTCAGGAGGCTGGAGGAAAGGTTTACTGGACCACATTTGGTACTGGAGTGCAGGTTCTCAAGTTCGAGAACGGCAAGCCAGTGGTGAAGGACTCGACGGAAGCGGATATAGCAGAGACGGCAATCATCACGGACTGGTGTGAGAACGTTGCTTACTTCTCCCTGACGGTGTCTGCCAGGGACTGGTCAGGCAAGGGTGCCCAGGATGTGCATGAGACGTTCGCGTCCATAAAGAACACGTCCAAGCACTTCCAGCACATAGACCCGGTCGGTACCAACGTTGATACCTACTGGGAGCTCGCCAAGGCCTTCTACGGCGGGGACGAGGAGATGGCGAGGAGGAGACCGCTCATCTCGCTTCTTCTGTGCCCCACGAGCCCCCTGCAGCTTCACACCAATGCCGTGCAGGTGATTATTAACGGTGCGAAGTACGGGATGCCAGTGAACGTGCTGAGCATGGCGATGGCAGGCGCAACGTCCCCTGTACACCTCGCGGGCACGCTCGTGACCCACAATGCTGAGGTTCTTGCGGGAATAGTGCTGTCTCAACTGGCCAAGCCCGGCGCTCCAGTGTGGTATGGAAGCTCCACCACGATGCTCGACCTGAGGAGAGGAACAGCCCCAGTTGGAGCCCCAGAGCTTGGGCTTATCAGCGCGGCAGTGGCACAGCTGGCGCAGTATTATGGGCTGCCAAGCTTCGTCGCTGGCATATAGGGAGACGCCAAGATCCCGGACGCGCAGATGGGTCATGAGAAGACCATGAGCGGTCTGATGCCAGCGCTTGCAGGCGCCAACACCATATATGGTGCAGGCATGGTCGAGCTGGGCATGACCTTCAGCGCTGAGCAGCTGGTCATCGACAATGACGTCATTGGGATGATCAAGAGTGCTGTGCGCGGGATCGAGGTCAATGACGACACTCTGGGCGTGGAGTCCATCAGGACGGTGGGAGCCGGCAAGGACTTCTTGGCTCTTGAGGAGACGAGGAACCTCATAAAGATCCAGTCCAACCCCGTCCTGTTCAACAGGGATATGAGGGGTGCTTGGGAGGCCGCAGGCGCCAAGGACATTGTGCAGGTGGCAAGCGAGAAGGTTCAGCAGATCCTGAAGACCCACCAGGTAGAGCCCATAGACAAGGACATCCTGAAGGACATGGAAGCCATCGTGAAGAAGGCAGACAAGGCAGCGCTTGAGGGCTAAGTGAGGTGATATAAACATGGCAAGCAAGGAAGAAATTCTGCAGAAGGCCAAGAACGCCATTGAAAGCTTCAACAAGGATGAGGCAGTGGCGGCAGCAAAGGAAGCGCTCGATGCGAACATAGACCCAGTGGAGGTCATTACAGTATTGACGGAGGGCATGCGTGAGGTTGGTGACAAGTTCGACAAGGGCGAGTACTTCCTTCCTCACGTTATGGCTGCCTCTGAAGCCATGAAGGCTGCTGTTGCTGTCGTGGAGCCCGCTCTGAAGGCAGGAGCCAAAGCAGGAGATAAGCTGGGCACAGTGGTGATCGGCACGGTGGAGGGAGACATCCACTCCATTGGGAAGGACATCGTGGCAACGATGTTGGGCATCGCTGGCTTCGAGGTTCATGACCTCGGAAGGGATGTGCCAGTGACCGAGTTCGCAGCCAAGGCCAAGGAGGTGAACGCCGACATAGTGGGTTCATCTGCCTTGATGACCACGACCATGCTCAACCAGGAGAGAGTTGAAGAGGAACTCAAGAAGGCTGGCATCAGGGACAAGGTCAAGACGATGGTAGGGGGCGCTCCCATCACCCAGGAGTGGGCTGATAAGGTGGGCGCAGACGCCTACGCCGAGAGCGCCACCGAGGCTGTCGTTGTGGCCAAGAAGCTTATGGCATCCCTTAAAGAGGTAAAGGGGGCTTAATTTTCCCCTTACTTCTGTAATTTTTTGTGAGGTGGTGTACTGTGGGTTTATCAGAGGCCATTAAGGCTGAACAGAAAGTAAAAGTTCGATGGGGCTTTATTTGGGCCCTATGGTGTGCAATTCTATGGGGGCTCTGGTATGTTCCTGGAACTGTTGTTTGGTATGCGCCACCCTATGGGGAGTGGAGTGCACCGCTCTTCCCGGGAACCAATCCTGTTGCTGAGTTCCTGACGGCGGCAGTGGTCATAACGACCTTCAATGCCCTCTGGGTGCTGTTCTTCCTTCTTTTGTGGGTCGGTGTGCTCGGTAAGTTTGGTGAGCTTGTCAGGACGTTGCGGAACTTCACCAACATATCCAAGTGGTACTGGCTGGGCGCCATATGTGGTGGCCCGATGGCTATATTCGGTTCATTCATGGCAATGGGCGTCATCGGTGGTGCTTTCTCTGCAGCTGCAGCCCTTCTCTATCCCATAGTGGGTGCGACCATAGCCAAGCTATGGTATCATGAGAAGGTCTCTCCAAGAGCTTACTTGGGCATAATCCTCATCATCATCGGTGGTATCTTAATCTTTAACCCGGTGGACATGATTGCGAACCTCCAGAACCCTGCTGCTCCTGAGGTGCTGTTCCTCGGCTACCTCGGTGGTGCAATGGCATTCCTTGGATGGGGTATCGAGGGGGCCATCGCAGCCAGGGCACTGGACGTGTCAGACCCTGATGTGGGCATCACTGTGCGCTTCATCGGTGAATGCCTCATATGGCTTATCATCATCATTCCACTCACAGTCGCTCTTGGCTGGAATACTCTTCCAATGATGGCGGCAACTGTCAATGCATCTGCGCAGACCTGGCTGGTGGCGGCAGGCATAACGTTCGGCTACTGCTACGTCTCGTGGTACAAATCCTTCCCCCTCATCGGTGTGGGTAGGGGACAGGCAGTCGGGGCCCTGTACGGACCCTTGGGCGTGATCTTCGTCACACTCTTCCTTAGTGGTGCCCCGGCGTGGTGGCTCGTTGCGGGCGTCATCGTGGCTGTGATAGGCACCTTCATAATGTACTACTTGGAGGGAGCCGAGGTCGAGGAGACCACCAGAGAGATTCCAGCGTGAAAGGTGATGAAGATGGCAGTGAGAACCAGAAACCCAGCTGAGATGCCCATGAAGTGCAGGGTTCTCCAGCTCCTCGCGGAGAAAGGCCCTATGTGGGACTACGAGATCTGGGGCATCCTGAGCAGGGAGTACGGAATCAGCGGAGAATACTGGAAGGGCGTTGTCAAGCTGCTCCTCATAGAGCTCGCCTCGGGTGGGCTCACATCGAGTATTGAGCACAGCTTGGACGATGGAAGTCACTTCGGTAAGGACGTGGTGCTATACAAGTACCAGATAGAGGACTTCGGGCGCCTTCGTGCTCGGCAGGTGTGTATGTTGTGAGGTGATAAAGAGATGTTCCTTGGCTTCGGAATCGAGGGTGTATGGAGAGCCCCTGGCCTCGACTATGTGGCGTTCGTCCTGATATGGGTGGTGAGCCTGATAGCACTTTATCAGGCTAGGACTTTCGTCAGGGCTTTCGTGAGGAAGCTATAAACGGGGCTTATGCCCCATCTTTTTTGCTACGATTATAAGGAGGTTGGTACATGGACATAGAGGAAATTTTGAGGAGAATAGAGGAAGGAGAACGTAGAAGTGAACAAGAACACGACATCATGGTATTCACCGAGAGTGAGAGACTCGCTAAGGAGCATGGAATAGCATGGAATGGGAAGGACGTGGTGCCGGAAGAGGAGATGGCCGACTCGCTTTTTAGCGCCGCCATGGAGTTCTTGGTCTCGGTAGGTGTCCACTATGTGGATGAAAACAGGGTCATATCTATAACAGATGAGGATGTGGAAGAGGCCCTGCGAGTAAGGCATAACGTGAAAATAGGGCGGGGAAAGGAAGTGGTGGAGCTAAAGAAAAGAGAACCATGTGATGGAGAGCGGCCTCTGTATGTTGGAGGGCCCATAGGTGGGGCCGTTTCGGAGGATATATTTATAGACCTCCATGAGAGCATTGCCAAGGAGGATGTATGCGGTATTTACACTGGGTCCCTTGAAACATATAATGGTGTTCAGTACTCTGCCAAAAACCCCATGACCCTACTCTCAGTATGGAGGGAGGTGGAATGGGCAAGGGAAGCATGCATAAGGGCGGGAAAACCAGGCCTTGCTCTTTTCGGTCCGTCTACATCTTCACAGGTAGAGCATTTCCTGTCTGTTGCAAATTCCGTAGGTCTTGGTCCTGGTGATGTTAGCGAAGTGTACATGCCGAATGAGCTCAAGGTGAATAGGGATGTTATCCTCAAGATAATCCATCACAGAAAACTTGGGAGTCATACGATAACGGGACAGTGTCCCATCCTTGGTGTTTATGCTGCCAGCCCAGAGGGACTTGCTATTGTGGAAGCGGCAGAGGCGCTGGGAGCGTATGTTGTCGTGTCTCCAACTATTCACAGCACAGGCCCGGTACATATGGATTATCATGCCTCCTCCCTTCCCGAGGTGCTCTGGGCTTCAAACCTGGCATGTCTCGCCCTATCTAAAAATTCAGATCTCCCTACGGCTCGCATTTACTGGAACCTCGCTGGTATGGGGACCACGATGAATCTTTTGGAGACCTCTGTCCAAGTGTTGGGAGACATCTATTGTGGTAGGGAGATGATCATAGGGCCAGTGGGCAGGGGCGCCAACAGACCTGATATGTCATCGGGCATGGACGCTCAATTTGTAAACAGAGTTCTTGACATCTTCTGTGGTATGCCCTCCGATGTCATTGCCGAGGTTATGGAAAGAACGGTATCTCAATACCGAGAAGAAGTGAAAAACGCCCCAGAGGGTGTTCCGTTTGGGAAATGTTATGGCGAGGGGCTAAGACCGAAAAAAGTATATTTGGAGATGGTGGAAGCCGTATTATCCGGGTTCGTTTGAAGGTTTTTGATTTTGAGTTTCTCACACTGTGATATCCCGAAATATTTTTTTCACTCCTCAAACAACCCCCCTCCTACTCAACTCAAAAACCCTTTCAGCAGGCAACCTTCTCAAAACGCCAGATGAGGAGTCTCTAACTCCTCAAAATTTAGACTCATGTGAGGTTTAACAAAATTGTACCAATATACAAACTCCTTAATTGAATTGAAGAGGTGAAGCTTTTGCTCCATCAAACATAGAACTTCTCAATCTTGCCATTCGTTTGGGGATGGTTAATTCTTGCTACAATGTGCTTTACTCCATTTTCAACGAGAAATTCCTTGAATTTATGCTTGGCTTTCTCTCTGTTCTTCGCAGAACTGAGTTCCATGGTCAGTATCGTTGGGAGTTCCATACTCAGCGAATCACTTCTTAAGTACTTTTGTATTTTTCTGTTGTTGTGGAATCAAAGACTCCATAGCGTGATTAGGCGAGAAGCGTCAATCTATGAAAGCTAATCCACTTCTCTTCTCCGTTGAGATTGGCCATCTTCCAGTCTCTCTGCCATAAACTCATGGGATGTTTCCTCTCAAACCCCTCCCACTTCCTTCTCTTCTTCTTGTTCATGTCTCCACCATAAGGTTGTTTTTTGAGCAAGACTTTGTCATATGGTGGGGGCGTGAATGCCGTAGTCTCTTTCTATCAGCTTTCGAGAGCTACAGGACCCGGTTTGTATTTTGTAATTTGTGAAATAATTTTTGGGACACTGCATATAGGGAGAGCTTTCCTTACATAGAAAGCTTTACATAAAGAAAATAAGTTTTACATAAAGAAAGTTTTCTTTATGATAAGCTTTATATTTGTAAAGACTATAAGACATACTTAACAGGGGCGTCCAACGCCTCAGAGAGGAAGAGGTGAGCTGTGATGCAAGGTTCCAAGGAAGAAGCGCTGAAAGCCGTTCAGGACGCACTAATCAAAATCGACGAGACGGGCGTCCTGAAGGCATGTGACGAAGCTTTGAATAGCGGCGTTAGCCCTCTCGAAATAATTGAACAAGGGCTTGGTGCTGCCATGGTCACTATTGGAGAGCTCTTCGACAAGGGACGGCTATACCTGCCACAGGTGATGGTGGCAGCAGATATAATGAAGAAGGCTGTTGGGAAGCTCGAGGACAAGATTCCACAGGACCAAAAGCCTGAGAAGCTGGGCACAGTGGTGATCGGCACCGTGGAGGGCGACGTCCACGACATAGGCAAGGGCATCGTTGCCACAATGCTGAAGGTGAACGGGTTCGAGGTCTACGACGTGGGTAGAGATACGCCCATCAAGAACTTTGTGGAGAAGGCAAAGGAGGTCAACGCAGACATAGTCGGTGCCTCTGCACTCATGACGACCACCATGGTCGGCCAGAAAGAGGTTGTAGAGCAATTGAAAGAAGCGGGCTTGAAATGCAAAACCATGATTGGCGGTGCGGCCCCCACTCAGAGGTGGGCCGAGAAGATAGGCGCAGACGTCTACGCTGAGAACGCCACCGAGGCTGTTGAGAAGGCCAAGCAACTCGTAGCAAAGTGAGAATAGGGGGTGTAATAGAATGGAGTACTACTGCCGTCTAGGCGACGGGCACATGATAAAGATGAGTAAGGAGGAGTTGAAGACCTCCATAGAGGAAGGCACGAACGACGCCGCCGAGAGGGGAAGAATCCCTGCCCTCAGCGATGATGAGCAGGAGTTCCTTCTGGACATTTTCTGCGACCCACACAAGCACGTATCTGTCGAGCGTGGCAACGAGGTTGTGATGACCCACGACATCGGAACTATCAGGATCGATGGTGACCAAGGCAACAGTGGTGTTGGTATTCCAACGAGTAGGTTTGCAGGCATTCTCATCCACGAGAGGGCATTCGGTACTGATACAATGGAGCTCGGACACATCGACTACTCATTCAAGCCTGTTAAGCCAATCATCGCGCAGGAGCAGCAGACCGTCGAGAGGGTGAACCTGCTCGCGACCGTGCTCGTGCTTTATGGTGCGATGCCTAACTTAGGTCTGTATTATTATCCGGACGGGCCGTTCGCCAACCCATCCGAGCGCTTCCAGGCCGGTGATATAGGAGGTGCTCGCGAAGCTCAGGAGCACGCTGCAGACCATGCCCACAGAGATATGGTATACATAATGAAGAAGCTCTGGGAGGTGGGTTGTGAAGGAGTGAACTTCGACACCACCGGAGCCGCGGGAGATGCCGACTTCTATGCTACCCTGAAAGCCGCTGAGGAACTGAAGAAGGAGACTGGCTTAGTCGTCGAGATGGGGATGGCTGCCGAGAACGTAATAGGCATACATGGTGAGCTCGAGTACCAGGGCACACGTCTCGCTGGCCTCTACCCGCACGAGCAGGTGAAGGTTGCAGAGAAGGCGGGCGTGGATGTGTTCGGCCCTGTTGTGAACACCAACACCAGCCGAGACATGGCATGGAACACGGCGAGGGCTGTTACCTTTGTGAAAGCATGTGTCGAGGCAGCGTCTATCCCAATCCATGTGAACATGGGCATGGGTGTGGGTGGAAACCCGATGTTCGAGACGCCACCGACTGACATGGTAACTCGGGCGTCCAAGGCCATGGCTGAGATTGCCAACGTGGATGGCATATAGGTAGGCGTCGGCGACCCGCTCGGCATGCCCATCGCCCACGTGATGACTTCGGGCATGCAGGGTATAAGGGCCGCAGGAGACCTCGTTGCAAGGATGCAGTTCGCGAAGCGCATGAGGCTAAAAGAAGCCAAAAAGTACGTCGCGAAGAAGCTCGGTGTGGACCCCTTCGATCTTTCGGACGTCGAGGTTATGCGCGATGTGAGGGAGGAACACGACATCGGCGTTATAACCTCTGTGCCGGGAGCTGCGATGGGTATTGAGGCGAAGGCGAGGATTGCTAAACTGCTCGATATACCCATCGCCCCAGTGGAGAGGCTGAAGTCCAAGCTGGGGCTGTGAGGTGAGAGGCTGCCCATCGTGGCAGCCCCAGCCATTTTTATTACGGAGGTCATAGCATGGAGGAAGAAAAAGGAGCATCAATGGGGATGATCTACCTTATGATCGCCATTGGTATAATTGCCATAATAGTGCTTCAGCTGTTGGCTTCATGAGTCGTCGAACGCGTATTGAAGGTGTCGCAGTTGTAGGAGGCAGTACACATGCCAGAAAATGAGTCTCTTGAGTTAAAGAGAGTAATCACGTGGAAAGAAGGGTTGTTTATTGCAACAGCAGTCCCTGTGCTGGTTCTCCCGTCAATTGGCTTCTTTGCGAGCGTTGTTGCTGGCTTCTCTATTGTTATATGGATTGCGAACGTGCTGGAGGGCTTTTTCCAGTGCACCGGCTATGCTGAACTTGCTACTACTTATCCATATGCTCCAGGCATCCCTGGAGCATGCCAAGAAATATGGAAGTCGAGGAGCAACTTCATTGCGGCGCTGGGTGCCTGGGGCTATTGGTTCGCATGGAACCCCGTGCTGCCCATCAATGCATTGCTTGCAGGCTGGTACATGCAGTCCATATGGTTCCCTGGCCAGCCAGACATGGCTGTGTGGCTCACTCTTGGATTTGGTGCACTCATGTACGCATTCTTGCTCACTACATGCTATTTTGGGCTAATGGCGGGTGCATACACACAGCTTGCCATCATGGTTCTGTCACTGGTTCCACTGCTCGGCATCAGCGCGCTGGCGTACATAATGGGGCTGGTTCACTGGGACAACATCGCAAACTGGTGGCTGCCTGAGGGCTGGGACTGGTTCTCCTGGGATGCGTGGTTCACTGTCCTGGGGCTGATGGCACTGGCGGAGTGGAGTTCATGTGCTTGGGAGTGTGCCGCCACCTACTCGGCTGAGTATACCAACCCCACGCGTGATGTGCCAAGGGCGCTGGTTGCAGCCGGCGGTCTGTGCCTCTTCACCTACCCATTCGTCCAGGCTGCCTGTGTGGGCACTTTGGGCCCCGACATCGTGCTCGAGGAGAACATCGTAAATCCACTCACCCCACTCGCTCTTGGCACACTGGGCGACATCGGAGGTCCAATTGCCATCATGACGATGCTATCAGCGATGGTACTGATATCCAACACCGCACTGCTTGGCTCCTCCCGTGCGATGTACTCACTCGCAAGAAACTACCATCTTCCAATCCAGCTCGCCAAGCTCAACAAGCACGGCATTCCCTTCAGGGCAGCTATCGTGACAGCAATATTCGACTACATCCTCATCTTGGTGGGCGTGAAGTATGGTGGTGGTCTCCCCGTCTGGATACTCTCCGCATCCGTCGTGGGCTATCTGTTCATCAACGGTCTCACCAACCTCGGGTTCTATCTCTCGAGGAAGGACATCCCGTACCACAGTCCGCAGAGGAAGTGGAAAGCCCCCAAATTCTGGGTGTACATCGCCCTGTTCTGGGGTATTGTGAACCTGACAGCATATCAGATAGGCAACGTCTGGGCAATGGGCACGTGGACAGCTGCAGCGATGGGCTACATAGTGATGCTGGCGCTCGTGCCTCTCTACTTGTGGGGCCAGAAACAAATGAGGGATGCTGGGCTGACACACGTTGACTTGAAACCAATAGAGCTCTGAGGGTTAGAAGATGGAGACAGGATAACCTCTGTGGATGCCCTATCTCCCTTTATTTTTTATTTTCACTCTCCAATTCAAATGGATAGAAAGTACAAGAGGGATATAAGAAGTGATATGAGGCCTCCCGAGTTCGGAAAGTTCGAGCGTTGGCTCACAGTGTATGTTGCCCTCTGTATCCTCATAGGGTTGTTTATAGGCTATCTTAACCCAGGGGCTGTGAAAGCAACACTTGAGAGCATGCCAATGGTGCTCGAGATGCCGGCCCCCATGGTGGTGTACATCTGGCTGATGCTTATGCCTTTGATGCTGAGGGTAGATGTGGCATACCCCCGCCAGGGATTCATCAGTTCGGCATTTCGACCGGTACATAGCAAGTTGCACAAGTTTGGTGCACTTCTCCTTGCTACATGGGTGCTAAAGCCACTTGCAGTTTCTTACGTTGCCTATGTCATGCTAAATCTTTTCGGCTCCTTTCCACTCTCCCATGTCCCCTATTATATAGCTGGGCTGGTGCTGCTCGGGTGTGCCCCTGCCTCACCCCTACTCTTCAGCCTAGTTGAACTGACACGTGCGAGCGCCTCGCTTGCGAGGCACGCGTTCTCACTGAACATGCTGCTCATGGTTGTTCTTTACCCTCTTGTGGCTTACCTTCTGCTCTCAAGGTTTGCGACCTCTCCCTCTCTGACCGAGCTGTATTCCTCCTCGGTGATGCTCGTACTCATCCCATTCCTGCTTGCCGTAGGGTTGAGACGGGTGCTGATAGAGCAGAAGGGACGTGCATGGTATAAGAACGTCTTCTTCCCAAAGGTGGATGCCCTTGGTATAGCTGCCTACTTCGCCCTCATCATCGTGGTGTTCTCCATCAACAGTGAGCTCGTACTCTCTGTGCCAGGAGTTGTCTCCGTGCTTGCTGTGCCAATAGTTCTCGGCATCATCGTGTCCTTCATCCTCTCGCTTGGGCTCTCGATGTTCATGCGGCTCGGAAGGGAAGACGGTATGGTGGCAGTGCTCTCTGGGACGGTATCCTCTTATGAACTCGGGGCGGCGATGGGAATAGCGACTATCGGGATATCATCACCAGCTCTGCTCGCCCTCTCGCTTTACCCCCTGCTTGAGATGCCCTTCCTGATGCTCTGCGTCGTCCTCGCCCTGAAGATGGCTCCCCCCCTCGGGGGCTTGGAGACGCTCGCTACGTATAGAGGTGGGAGGGGTGGCCGTTGAGCAGCCCGATACGTGCCACCCAAGGAGAGGGTACCGCTATTCCTGTTCAACCCCGAGAAGAGAGAGTGAAGATAGCAGAGAAGGAGTTACTTGATGAGCCCTCTTGCGGTATAGAGGCAGGAGAGTATGATGTCATATTGATTGGGGGAGGTCTATCTGCCCTCACCTGTGGCTTCATACTCGCGAGGGATAGGAAACGTGTACTAATCATCGAGAGGAATCCGATCGTTGGTGGTGTATGCTCGAGCTTCGAGCGGGATGGATTTGTGTTCGACCGTGGACCACAGGTGTTTCCAGCTTTTGCTGGGGGTGCCCAGCTCGATAACTTCCTGAAGGAGTTCGGCCTTAGGAAGAAGCTGACCATGCTGAGGCCAAACTACCCATTCAAAGTATGCTTGCCATCGGGCGAGCTCGAGATACCTGCCAACCTCTCCACCCTGAAGTCGATGCTGAAGGCACGCTACCCAGATGAGAAGGGTATAGATGGTTTCTTCAACACGCTTGCCAAGCTCAAGCGGGAGATGTACACGATAGAGTCCAAGCGTATGACGCTTGTGCGCTTTCTAATATTCTGGGCGAGGCACCCTAACGTTGTGAGGTACCACAAGAAGACGTTCTCCTCACTCCTCGAGCGCTATATAGAGGATGAAGGGCTGAAGGCGTACCTCGCCGCCCCGTGGGTGTACACAGGTCTTCCTCCCTCGAAGGTCTCTGCCTTAACCCTCTCGCTGATGCTTGCCCACATGTATGAGGGGGGAGTGTACTACCCAAAGGGAGGTAGCTCGAGACTGCCCGAGGTGCTGAGCTATGGGTATAAGCGATACGGTGGCAAGCTGCTACTCGGCGCTGAAGTGGATTCAATACTCGTGGAGTTCGTGCACGATGTACCAGTCGTGCGGGGCGTGAAGCTCGGAGAAAAGGTGTTCAGGGCGAAGTACGTCGTATCTGCGATTGATGCACGGCGTACGTTCAAGCTTACAGGAGGAATGGTGCACAAGAGGTATCTCGAGAATCTCGAGCGTCTTCAACCTGCTCTCTCGGCTGTGAGGCTTATGCTTGGAATAAAAGGGGGAAAACTCAACACACGTGCACATGAGACACTGCTGTTCGAGTATGATAGCCCGGAGGAGGTGTACTCGAGGCTGCTTAAGGGAGAGCCCGCTTTCTGTGGCATAACAGTTCCATCTCTCACCGACCGTACACTCGCGCCCAAGGGGCACGAGGTCGTGGCAGTACGCACACTCGTCCCCTCCCACTACTGGAATGGAGCTGATGAGCGGATGCGTGAGAGACTGGTGAGTTCTCTCATCGAGCGTGCGGAAGAGGTGGTGCCTGACATAGAGAGACGCATCCTCGTCCACGAAATTCAGACGCCAGAGACGATTGCTACCCTCGCTGGTTCAAATGATGGAGCTCTCTTTGGTTGGGCTCCAACTCCCGAGGTGGTCCAGAAAAAACGACCAACCCAGCAGACTCCCATCCGGGGACTACTGCTCGCGGGTCAGTGGACCCAGCCTGGTGGTGGTGTGGTTCATGCGATGGAGTCTGGATGGATTGCTGCCTTCACTATCATGCGGTTAGAGTGGATGTATGAATCAGAGGTGCCACAGGAGACAACTCAGGAGTGAATTGAGAGAGGGGTTCGAGGTGGAGCTGGAGCTGGAACTCCTGAAAAGAGGGCCCGTGGGTGCTGTCGGAGGAGGGTGTATGCCTCTCGGCGTCACCCTACGCATTCACTCAAGCCCTTCCACGAAAACCGGGTCCCCTTAGCTTCTGAGCTGCTGTCCTCGCTTCCTCAGAGAGGAACGGTTCAGCAAGTGTGTATAATACATCCTTTATCGTTATCACTCCCGCAAGCGTGCCATCCGATGACACAACGGGTAGCATCGAGTAGCCACTCTCCCACATCCTCTCAGCTACCTTGCTGATATCATCGTCCATATTGCATACCACTGCAGGACTGGGCATGACATTCCTCAAAGGTATGTCTAAACGCTTCTCCTCTGCCAGCACCTTGTACATAAAGTCAACAGCCGTTACCACTCCAACTATCCTATCGTTCTCCAAAACAACAATGTACTTTACGCCAGCACCCTTACATGCTTTGGCAGCATCAAGCACGGACGTGCTTGCATCCAGGGCGACAAACTCATCCCGCACCTCAACATCGCTTACCTTAGTCATGATGTATTATTCCCCCACCACTTCGAACTTCTTGGGAGGAGGGGAAATCCTTCACTTCTCCCCATCTCCCTCTTCTACTTCTTCATTAATAAAGCTTTCTATAAAGATTTATGTCTATATTACTTTATCCCCCCCAGGGACGCAAGTGTTGCCTTGGTTGGGCTCTCCTGTCACCGAGCGCCTGTGGGAGAAGTGATGAAAAGGACACCGAGAACGTCTGAACAGACATACGATGGCGTGGGCGTCCAGCCCCACACCTTCTTTTATTTTTATCGGAGTGCCCTCAAAAATACTGGGCAGCTTTTTGTTAAACTTCTTTTGAGTTCTTTGAAAGGCTATAATCTTTATAGAAAGCTTTATTAAATGAGGAGATAACAAGTAAGCTCTGTAAAGTTGCTGGAGGGTTGCCTCGCATGGCTAAGAAAGAAGATATTCTGGCAGATTTGCAAAAGGCTGTGGAGACATACGCCGTTGAGCTGGCCAAAAAGGCGACTTAAGAAAGCACTCGATAAGGGATAGAATCATTGGGAGCCATCGAGAATGCTTCAGCAAGGATATGGACACCATCAGAGCATCCCTTCGATAAGGAGCAAAGGCACATATTCCTTCCCCAATTCTCGTACTGCAGACGTCATGAAGGCTGCGGTGGAGATTTTCAAACAGAAGAACAAGGTTCATGTACTGCCACCTTGACGGGCTACATCGTGATGTTCTCACTCGTGCCGCTGTACCTATGAGGTCAGAAGTAGATGAAAGATGCAGGGTCTCACGCATGTGGTTTTGAAACTAGTAGAGTTGTGAGGTCTAATGGCAAATATGGGATGGAGGGGACTCCTCCATCTCGTCTCCCATTCTTTGAGTAGATGTGAGGAGGGCTCTCTATGACGGATTATGGCATTGCTATGGATATGGGGACCAGCGGATTTAGAGTTCAGGCCATTGACCTATGGGATGGGAGCATTGTCTCTACAGCCATTACCACTAGGCACCCAATACCGGGGATGAATGTTATTGACCACGTCAACTTCGCGGTTGACGTAGGTCAGGAGGAGTGCAACAGGTTGATTGTGGACACAATAAATAAACTACTCCCACTCCTAAAGGTTGATCTTCAAAAGGTAAAGCGGTTTGCAGTGTGTGGGAATCCATTTCAACTATCTTTATTCCAGAATATAGAGATTAAAGATCTAGCATACGCTGGAAAGCATAAGCTTGAATCCCTTGGGGTGGTGCCACCCAATAGAGATGGAGGTGTGTTTGATGCAAAGGAGCTATGCCTTGCCATAAACCCCCAGGCAGAAGTAATAATTCCCCCTGCTGTGAGACACGAGATAGGGGCTGATGCCTTAGCCATGCTAATCAAAACAGATGTGCTCGAAAGAGATGAGGTGTGCTTGGTCGTTGACTATGGAACAAACGCAGAGATGGCACTGGTTGTGGATGGAGATGTATATACTGGCTCTGCAGCAGCTGGCCCGGCACTGGAGGGACAGGAGATAGAGCGAGGAATGCTTGCATCCCCGGGTGCAATCAGTGATGTGACGGTGGACGGAGATAACTGGCGTTGCTCTGTTCTGGACTCCGAGTTCATGCCACGCGAGGGGGATACCATCAACCCCGTGGACGGTTCTGTCCTCAAGAAAGGTGAGATGCATGGACGTTCAAAGGGAATAACTGGAACTGGAGTCGTTGCGGCAATAGCATGTGGAATAAGTGAGGGGCTTATACGCCCTCCAAAAATCAACACTCCAGACCACAGGCTCCACCTGCAGGATGGGATATACATAACCGAGAAGGATGTGGAGGAGGCGGGAAAAGCGATAGGAGCCATAAGAGCGGGGTTCTTCACGCTCCTGCATGAGGCTGGACTGCCGATGGATGCCATAGAGAGGTCGTATATGTCGGGTGCATCGGGCACGTATGTGGATGCCCGTAAGGCGCAGCAAGTGGGTCTGGTCCCTCCAACTGCCTCTAGAATTGTACAGGTCGGAAATACCTCGCTCTCTTTAGCTAGGGATCTTGTGACAAATCCAAGTGCTCTAGACGAACTTCGAGATTTCGCACATGATTTGCGAGCCAAACACTGTATGTTTGCAACCTCTGAAACTTTCAAGAATATTTACATCATCGAACTCGCGATCTGGACAAACGGAATGCCCCCCGCTATGTACAACGACATGCTAAAAATGTATAAACTGCCACCCGTGCCAACAGAAAGTGTGAGGGCGAATGTGGATAAAGTAGTGAATAGGGATATCCCAGTGCTGGGGACGCTTGGAATTACAATCCTCGAAGAGATTGGCATAACCATTTCTGCCGCTTTAGAAGGTTGTGTGCTGTGTAAAAAGTGTATGGAAGAGTGTCCAGAAGACGCGATAACTATTGAACAAAAAGGCGAAGACAAGATCGCGATAATACGGACGGATAAATGTGGTGGAACAGCCTGTAGAAGGTGCGAAAACGTTTGTCCGAAAGAAACCCTACACTTGCGGGACATGAAGATAATGTAGCAATTTTGTATAGGCATGAATCTTTATAGGAATCTTTATATGTGAGGAAGGAAAAGCTCCTAAAGGAGGTGGCTTCACATGGGTAAGGAAGAGATTTTGGCAACACTGAAAAAAGCAGTAGAGACGTACGATGTTGAGCTGGCGAAGAAGGCTGCTCAAGAAGCACTCGATGCAGGAATAGAGCCCTTTGAAGCAATCAACAACGGACTCGGTAAAGGCATGGAGACCGTCAGCGACCGTTTCGACAAGGCAGAGATATACCTGCCACAGGTCATGCTAGCTGCCGACGCCATGGATGCAGCGCTGAAAATACTTGAGCCCAGGATGACGGAAACAGGCGAGGCAGGAAAGGGGACTGTAGTGATCGGTACTGTCGAAGGCGACATCCATGAGATTGGGAAAAATGTTGTTGCGGCGATGCTAAGGGGTGCAGGATATAAAGTGATAGACGTCGGCAGGGATGCTCCCATAGATAAGTTCGTTGAGGCAGCTAAGGAGAACAATGCCGATGTAGTGGGGGCCTCGGCGTTGATGACCACCACAATGCCAGGTCAGAGGGAGGTCGTCAAAGGCTTGAAGGAGGCAGGCTTGGACAATGTCAAGACGATATTCGGCGGTGCTCCGTGCACCCAAGAATGGGTGGACGAAATCGGCGGAGATGCATACTGTGAAAATGCTGCTGAAGCAATCAAGACAGTAGATGCTCTACTTAAGAGATAAAGGAGGAGGTGAGTGTAGTGGCAGTTGATAGAGCAATAGATGTGTGCGAAACGTACAACAGATCGGTGTCTGGACCTAAGGTCACCGAGCAAGAATGGGATGCCAAGATCGTGCCCCAAACGGCAGCGAAGCTGAAGGAGAAGTACGGCATCAAGTTCGGGGGGGAAATAATACCCACCGATAAGGAGCTGATTGACAACCTGTTCCAGGCTGGACTGGAGATGCTCGTGGAAGCGGGAATTTACAACATAGACACAGGGCGAGTCATAAAGGTGACAGAGGAGGAAGTGCTGGAAGGGGTTAAAAGAGCTCCGAAGAAGTTAGTGCTTGGGGAATACCGTGACGCAGTCGAGATGGTTCAGCGAAAAGGGAACGCGCCTATTAAGCCGGTAATTCAAGGCGGTCCAACAGGTGCCCCAGTGTCTGAAGATGTCTTCATTCCGCTGCACCAGAGCTATGCTCAGGAGGCAATAGTGGACACCATAGTCGACGGTGTTATGAGCACCGTTGAAGGAAACGAAGCAAAGACGGGGTCGCCCTGGGAGATTAAAGGGACTATGCTTGAGCTGCGCTATGTGCGTGAGGCCTGCACGAGAGCAGGAAGGCCGTATATGGCCATATAGGGACCCGAGACGCCTCTCTCATCTGCGGGGCGTCTCGCTGGGGATCTGCTTGGGTGCATGAGGCCTTGTGATAGCCACGAAATATCCCAGCTCAACGAGCTCAAGATAGACAATAATGCACTGCACATGATAGCTGGGTGGGCGCTCAACGGCGATATAATCATGGTGGAGCAAATGCCAATCTTCGGTGGGTATGCCGGAGGAGTAGAAGAGACAGCGATTTGCGACGTCGCCACACACCTGGCTTCCTTCACCCTGCTCAACGGTAGCTATCACCTGGACGGACCGATTCACATAAGGTGGGGAATCACGACCGCTAGGGAGGCTTTGCAAGTTGCAGGGCACGCAGCAGCGGCAATCGACGCGAACACCGACCTGCTGATTGCCAACCAGTACTACCCGATTGCTGGACCGTGCACGGAGATGTGCCTGCTTGAGACTGCTGCCCAGGCAATCACCGACACTGCCAGCGGCAGAGAGCTCCTTTCCGGCTCTGCATCTGCAAAGGGTGTGGCTCTGGACTACACCACCGGCATGGAGGCCAGGATAATGGGTGAGGCTGCCCAGGCGGTGGCAGGCATGAAGGTGGAGAAGGTCAATGAAATCCTGGACAACCTCATCAAGCTCTATGAGGGCAACTACGCCAAAGCTCCGAAGGGCAAGAGGTTCCAGGAGTGCTACGACGTGAAGAGTGTCAAGCCGACTGAAGAGTACATCCAGGTGTACGACAAGGCCAAGGCAACACTTGCGTCCCTGGGAGTGGAGATAAAGTAGTATAGACATAAATCTTTATAGAAAGCTTTATTAATGAAGAAGTAGGAGGGGAAGGAGAAGTAAGGGACTTCCCCTCCTCCCAATGGTGGTACGCCCATGGCATGTGGAATTTTCCCCTCCCCACATGCCACTTTTTTATGCATTGAACTGGTTTCCATCCATCATGTCTCAGGGAGGACAGCCAAGAGTGGGACAACGCCGCCACCAGCGAGCAGGGTGCTTTCGCCAACCTATTTATACCGACGCCCAATACAGGGTCAGAGGTGGATGGCATGATCGAGGGAGATGAAATACATGCTGTGCTCGATGCATACGGCCTCGAGCTGGTGGGCTCCCACCCTGCTCTGGACGTATGCGATGGTGTGGTCGAGGAGGTCTACAATCGTGGTGTGCCAGAGGAGCAGAGAGAGGACGTACGAGAGGTACTTCAGGACTGAGCACATGGAAGGAGGCGCATCAAGAGGTGTGTGAGTTGCAGTACACGCATGAGCCCATATCCCCAGTGAAGCCAGTTGCGAACATGACGGTGGACGAGCTGCTCTCCTCCTACAGGGGGTGTGCGTTCGGAGCAAGAAGGCTTGCCGAGGCTGCCGATATTCTCTATGAGATGACGACCTCGGATGCCACGGTGTTCATGGGCCTTGCTGGCGCCATGGTCCCAGCGGGGATGCGCACCGTGGTGTGTGAGCTCATAAGAGAGGGATGTGTGGACGTGCTGGTGAGCACTGGAGCCAACATGGTGCATGACGTCATAGAGGCGCTGGGTCACCATCACTACAAGGGAACTGAGAATGTGGATGACGTGCACCTCCGCCAGTGCAACATCAACCGCATATACGACGTGTTTCTTCCAGAGAGCTCGTATGAGGCGTTTGAGGCGTTCGCGCTCGAGGTGTATGAGGACATATACGCCAGCAGGCACACGATATCCATCAGGGAGCTGATGGACGAGTTTGGCGCAAGGCTCGATGACGAAAACTCCATACTGAGGTGTGCCCACGAGCACGGGGTGCCCGTGTACTGTCCTGCGGTGCAGGACTCGAGCTTTGGGCTTCAGGGATGGCTGTTCAATCAGACTCACAATCTGGTGCTGGACGCTTGGGCGGACATGCGCGAAATCATAGATACGTGCTATGAGGCGAGCAGCGTGGGGGCGCTGTTCGTCGGGGGAGGTGTGCCCAAGAACTTCATCCTCCAGACCACCATCGTCACCTCCAAGGGCTTCGATTACGTGGTGCAGCTGACGATGGACAGGCCAGAGCCGGGTGGGCTCTCTGGGGCAACGCTCGAGGAGGCACAGTCGTGGGGCAAGGTCAGCGAGAACGCCCGCAGGGTGGTGGTGTACTCCGATGCCACCATAACGCTGCCCATGCTCGCAGCCTCATTGCTCGAAAGGCTCAGAAAGGGCAAATAATGTCCCAAACATCACCCTTATGGGTGGAACCGTTGCACTAACTACCATGGCGATAGACCCCGTGTGCAATATGAAGGTGGATGAGGGCACCGCCAAGTACAAGAGCACCTACAAGGGCAAGGTGTACTACTTCTGTGCCCCGGGATGTAAGAAGAGCTTTGATGAGAACCCTGAAAAGTACGTCTAGGCGGCACCCTATATGGGTGCACGCCCCATTATTTGCGATTGTCGGTCAGTGGCGGCAGCATGCAGATGCCCCCGGGCTAACAGTAAAATATTTAAAGAGACAGTGTATCAACATCTGTGCGCTCATCCGTGAGTCGATTAGTGGACGAGCGTGCCGCCATAACTCAGTTGGTAGAGTGTCTGGCTGTTAACCAGATTGTCACAGGTTCGAGTCCTGTTGGCGGCGCCATTCACTCTCCCCATTTCCTTTCTCTTACCTTAAGCCAAAGCTTTTTAGTTCATGGTGAGTACATAGCCATGGGTCTCTGATTTGATGCCGGGTGGGGCATCTGGAGACGGGAGGAGTATGATGCTGCAGGTCGTGAACTTGAGCGTGAATGTTGGAGATAAGAGGGTGCTGGACAGGGTCAGCTTCTACATAGAGGAAGGAAAGAGCTATGCCCTGTTTGGGGCAAACGGTAGTGGAAAGTCCTCGCTGCTGAACACCCTGATGGGTAATCCCATGTACAAGGTGGTATCTGGTCGCATAATGTTCAAGGGAAGGGACATTACCGACATGCCCACCGATGAGAGGGTGAAGCTCGGAATGGGCATTGCGTTCCAGTCGCCACCAAAGGTGAGCAATGTGAGGATGCGAGAGCTACTGAATTACTGCATGCGGCTGAAGAACAGCAGCGAAGAGAGGATGCTCGAGTATGCCAGAAAGCTCAACATGCTCGACTTTCTCGACCGCAAGGTGAACGAGGGGTTCTCGGGTGGAGAGGTCAAGCGCTCGGAGATACTGCAGCTGCTCGTGATGGACCCGGACTTTCTGATGTTCGATGAGCCAGACTCTGGTGTTGACCTCGAGAACATATCCATCGTGGGCAATGCCATGAGCGAGGCGATGGAGAGACACAAGCCACCAGAGCAGAGAAAGAAGGCTGCGCTCATCATCACACATGCCGGGCACATCCTCGACTATGCAACGGTGGACTATGGAATGATACTGTACAACGGAAGGATTGCGTGCGTGGGGGACCCATATGAGCAGCTGAGGAACATAAGCGAGCACGGCTACGAGGGGTGTGTTGAAAAATGTCTGAAGGAGGCGTAGGGATAGACCCCGCCATAAGGGAGAAGGTCAGGAGCGTGGGTGGTGAGCTGGACAGCTCCAGGAGGTCTGGGTCATTCTTGCAGATAGATCAGAGGACTCAGCTGGTCTCGACATTCAGGAAGGACGTTGAGGTGCTGAGCATACAGGATGCCCTCGAGAAGTACGACTGGATGGAGGACTATTACTGGAGGGCGGTGCCAGCGGACAAAGACGAGTACACGTGCGAGGTGAACTGCCCAGAGGTCAATGGCTACTTCATAAGGGCTCCCAAGGGCGCCAAGGTGAAGATACCCGTGGAGGCGTGCCTGTATCTGTACACCGAGCGGCTAAAGCAGAAGGTGCACAACGTGATCATCGCCGAGGAGGGCTCGGAGCTCAACATAATTTCGGGATGCACATCCCATCCGGGTGTCGCCTCTGGAATGCACCTTGGGGTCTCGGAGTTCTACATAAAGAAGGGGGCAAAGCTCAGCTTCACGATGGTGCACAGCTGGGAGAGCGACATCGAGGTCAGACCCAGAAGCGTTGCCATAGTGGAGGAGGGTGGGGTGTTCATGAGCAACTACATCCTCATGAACCCCGTGAAGCTGGTGCAGATGTATCCCACTGCATACCTCAGGGGCAGGGGTGCCAGGGCGATATTCAGCAGCGTGGTGGTGGCGCTGAAGGGCTCCAAGGCGGACATAGGCTCGAGGGCAGTGCTTCAGGCTGAGGGTACCTCTGCCGAGATAGTGTCGAGGACGATAAGCAGCGGTGGAGAGGTCGTTGCCAGAGGACACCTTCTCGCAGAGAGCCCAAAGGTAAAGGGACACTTGGAGTGCATGGGCCTCATGCTCTCTGAGGAAGGTAGAATAGACGCCATACCAGAACTTGAGAGCGCATACTCGGACGTGGAGCTTTCCCACGAGGCAGCGATAGGCAAGATAGCGGAGGAAGAGATATTCTACCTCATGACCCGTGGACTCAGCAGGGATGAGGCAACCGCTGCCATCATCAGGGGCTTCATGGACGTTGGCATCAAGGGGTTGCCACCCCAGCTGCAAAGGGAGATCGACAAGGCGGTGGAGATGGTGGGCGGGGGGATGTGAGTCCCGCATATGAGCTCTCCAGTTCTACTCTGTGAACTCCACGACCACCTTCTCCACGTCCCACAGGGGCGATATTTTCTCCACGATGTCCTCCCTGATGGCTGGGGCAAACTGGTGGTCGGCTGGCAGGTCTATCACCACCCTCACCACCCCCTCATTCACCTCGATTTCCTTGACGAGGTCAGTTCGGACCACATCCAGCCCTGCGAGCGGGTTCATCACGTGCTTTAGCCGTCGGCGAACGACCTCGTCGGTGGTGGGCTCCCTCTCCTCGACGAGACCATGGCGCTCCTCGTAATCGCGAATGGCCGCTCGCAGCCCCTCCACCGCCAGCACAGAGCAGTGGACCTTGACGGGCGGCAGCCCACCAAGCTCCTCAGCCGCCTGCTTCCACGTTATCTCCTTGGCCTCATCGAGGGTCTTGCCCTTGGCGAGCTCTGTTATGATGGAGGCGGTGGCAATGTTAGAGGCACACCCATATGATTCAAACTTGATATCGGTGATGCGCTTGGTCTCTGGATCGACCTTGATGTACACGGCTACCATATCACCACAGGCAGGACTTCCCTCAAGCCCCTTGCCGTCCGGATTATCCATCCTGCCCACGTTTCTGGGGTTGCGAAAGTGCTCCAGCACCTTTTCACTGTACGGGAACTTCATCACTTCCACCTCTATTGTTTACCCTCAGTTAATGGGCTGATGCTCCTCAGTTCCTCTACCACCTCGGCAACAGCATCCACAACGGCGTTCACGTCCTCCATCGTGTTATAGCGGCCGAATGTAAAGCGCACAGACCCATGCGCCCGCTCGTGGTCTCCACCTATTCCAAGGATGACGTGGCTTGCCTCCAGTGAGCGGCTAAAACACGCCGAGCCCGTGCTCACGGCGAAACCCCTCAGGTCCAGATGAAGCGTGATGGACTCACCCTCCACAAAGTGGAACGTGATGTTGGCGTTCTGGGGAGTTCTCTTCCATCGGTGCCCGTTCAGCGTCGTGTGTGGTATCTCGGATAGCACCCGCTCGATGAGAGTGTCCCTCATCGCCCGAAGGCGCTCGTTTTCCTCTGGGCTTACGAGCTCCACAGCCTTGGCAAAGCCCACCGCTCCCGGGATGTTCTCCAGCCCAGCTCGCATGTTAAACTCCTGAAAGCCGCCATCCATCCACTTCGCGATGGGTGTGTCCTTGCGAACATAGAGAGCTCCAATGCCCTTGGGACCATGGATGGTGTGGGCAGAGAGAGTCATTAGGTCCACGGGCACTCTTCTCACGTCTATGGGCACCCGAGTGAACGTGTGGGTGGCATCGGTGTGGAAGAGAACGTCCCTTTCCTCACATATCTGGCCAATGGCCTCGATGTCCTGAATGGTGCCTATCTCCTGATTGGCGTGCTGGATGGACACCAGAATTGTCTCGTCGGTTATACACTCTCGCAGCTGGTCCACATTCACAAACCCCTCGCCATCCACCTCCAGATAGTCCACCCTAAAGCCCTGTCTCTCCAGAGCCTTTGCGGTGTTGAGGACGGAAAAGTCCTCTATCTTGGACACGATGATGTGCTTTCCCTTCTTTTTGCCAAGCGCCATCGCCACTCCCTTGAGCGCCATGTTGCTCGACTCTGTGTCCCCTGAGGTGAATATCACCTCCTCTGAGGACGCACCCAGAGCAGAGGCTATGCCCTCACGGGCACTCTCCAGCGCCTCCTTTGCCTCTATGCCCATGGAGTACCCAAACTCAGAGGTGGCTACCGCGTATATTTCAAAGAAATAGGGGCTCATGGCCTCCAGCACCCTCTCATCCAGCCGCGTGCTCGCAGCATTGTCAAGATATACAACGTTATCAAACATGACTTTTTTCACCACCTCATATGACTATGCTCGAGCCCCTCGCCTCCTGAATGTGCCCATGGCGCCATACTGACCATTGCTCCACTCCTCACCTGCGTATCTTGATCTTCCACGTCCCATCCTCCTCTTCTATCTCGAGGAGCTCCAGCCCCAATGCTTTGACTGCCATGGGTATCTCCTTCTTGGACGCTGGGTGGGTTCCGATGATTACCACCACATCGCCGGGAGAGGCTTTCCGCAATGCCTTGCGCGTCTCGATCAAAGGTATTGGGCAGACATCACCCCTCACGTCCACCTCGATTACCACCATTCTATGTTCCTCCTGTCCCTCGACATGGGAAAAGCTCCTCGACGTTTTCGGACAGCGGGGGCAATCCCGTTAATGCTCCGCTTCCATCTCTATTAACGTTATCCTTTATTGTAATATTGGCTGTATGGTGTTCTATCGTTTGGCTGGATGCTGAAGAGGGCGTCCAATGTCGTGAAGTATCTCTGCCTTTTCATGGGCTGGCCGAACACTGCCCAATAAACCTTATATATCCAGCGTGCTAAGGGGGTACCCAGTACCCAGAAGCCAGAAAAAGTACGTTAAATCAAATTACCTCGTACCTCATAAACGATATGCAGTGCCGCTTTGGGGGATGGGGGCCCGTAGCTCAGTCTGGTCAGAGCGCTCGGCTCATAACCGAGTGGTCGCCGGTTCAAATCCGGTCGGGCCCATTATAATAGGTTAATCTAAACTTAAGGCTTGTTATCCTCCGATTGTCGTGGAAGGCGATGTCCCAAGCCCTGAACTACTGGCCGCCAGCTGGGTCGGGTGGAGCAACACTATCCCTTGAAAATCTTCGGAGTGTCCAAGCATGAGTGTGTGCAAGAAATGTGGCAAAAGAGCAATAGCACACCTGAAGCACTACAGAACGGCATTGTGCGAAAACTGCTATCCCGAGTTCTACTTACGACTTCTGAGCAGAAGCATAAAAAAACACCACATTTTAAAAAGAGATGAAAGAATCCTATTGGCGGCCTCTGGTGGAAAAGACAGCTCTGCAATGGCTGATTCGCTAAAAAAGCTCGGATACGACTTTGAGCTTTATTATATTGACCTCGGCATAGGCACATATTCAAAAAAATCGGAGGAAATTGTAAAGAATTTGGCAAAATGCATAGACGTTCCACTAAATATTGAAAGGCTGAAAGACCATGGCTTCGAAATCTCCAAAATAAAGCGAAAACCCTGTTCGGCATGCGGGACAGCGAAAAGGTATCTTATGAACAGGTTTGCAAGATTGAACAACTTTCACGTAGTTGCAACTGGGCATACAGCCGAAGACATCGTTTCTTTCTACTTAAAAAACCTCTCAGGAGGACAGAAAGCATGGGTTGAAAAGTTAAAGCCAAGAAATGAGTCTTTCGATAAAAAGGTGGTTGTAAAAGCTAAACCACTATTCGAAATTAGTGAAAGAGAGAATATGCTTTATGTTTTAACTGAAAACATTCCCTTCAATGCAGAAAAGTGTCCTTTTGCTCCAAACTCCAAATGGAAAGAGATTATTTATGATATAGAAAACAAAAAACCAGGATTTACAAAAAATTTTGTTAGAGGTTTGATTAAAGAAGAAGAAAAGCTAAAAATAAACTATTGTATGGAATGCGGTGAGGTATCAAGCTCGGAAATCTGTGCATTTTGTCGTCTTAAAAAGAGATATGGGCATTGTTGATTGCTCTGTAATCAACAGTTATGGGAGCAAAAATGCTTCACAAGCCTTATTGACGTGGCAGAGATTTACGAAAGATTTAAATATGACTTTTATTAACCAATTGTTAATAACCTTGGGTTAGTGAAGATTTTTGGAAGGTGATGAATGTGGCTAAGGTGATTGGCATAGACCTCGGGACAACGAACTCGTGCATGGCGGTGATCGAGGGCGGGGAGCCCACCGTGATACCCAATGCAGAGGGTGGGCGCACCACGCCGTCGGTGGTGGGCTTTACAAAGGATGGAGAGCGCCTCGTGGGGGTGCTCGCCAAGAGGCAGGCGATATCCAATCCAGAGCGCACGGTGTACTCCATAAAGCGCCACATGGGTGAGGCTGACTACAGGGTCAAGATAGGGGACAAGAGCTACACCCCACAGGAAATCTCTGCGATGATTCTGCAGAAGCTGAAGGCAGATGCCGAGAGCTACCTCGGAGAGGAGGTAAAGCAGGCGGTCATCACCGTTCCAGCCTACTTCAACGATGCCCAGCGGCAGGCGACGAAAGACGCCGGAAGGATTGCGGGGCTAGAGGTGCTAAGGATAATAAACGAGCCAACTGCCGCCTCACTCGCCTATGGTGTTGATAAAGAGGGCGACCAAACCATTATGGTCTTCGATCTCGGTGGTGGGACGTTTGACGTGTCCATTCTCGAGGTCGGAGAGGGTGTTTTTGAGGTAAAGGCCACCTCAGGAAACACACATCTTGGAGGAGACGACTTCGATAAACGCATAATGGACTGGATCGTGTCTGAATTCAAAAAGGAGCACGGGATAGACCTGTCGAAAGACAGGGTGGCCATGCAGAGAATAAGGGACGAAAGTGAAAAGGCGAAGATCGAGCTCTCCACACTCCAGCAGACCAATATATCCATACCATTTATAACTCAGGATGAAACTGGTCCCAAGCACATAGACCTGACACTCACAAGGGCGCAATTCGAGTCTATGTGCTCCGATCTGTTTGACGCCCTCATACCCCCAGTGGAAAGGGCAATGAAAGACGCGGGGTTGAGCCCAAGCGATATAGATAAGGTACTTTTTGTTGGGGGCTCTACGAGGATTCCGAAGATTACGCAACTGGTTAAGGAGGTACTGGGCAAGGAACCCTACAAAAACATAAACCCAGATGAAGCAGTGGCACTCGGGGCTGCGATTCAGGCAGGGGTGCTCTCTGGTGAGGTGAAGGACCTGCTGCTGCTCGATGTGACACCCCTGACATTGAGCATAGAGACGCTGGGCGGCATAGCCACACCCCTCATAGAGAGAAACACCACCATCCCCACCAAACGCAGCCGCATATTCACCACTGCCGCAGACAACCAGACCTCGGTGGAGATTCACGTGGTGCAGGGAGAGCGCAAGATGGCAGCCGACAACATGACGCTGGGAAGGTTCACCCTCACGGGAATCCCGCCAGCCCCAAGAGGGGTGCCACAGATAGAGGTCACGTTCGATATAGATGCCAACGGCATCCTCAACGTGAGCGCCAAGGACCTTGCCACGGGCAAGCAGCAGTCAATCACAATCCAGCGTCCAGGAGGTTTAAGCGAGGAGGAAATCAACAGGATGATAAAGGAGGCCGAAGAGCACGCCGAGGAGGACAAGCGCAAGAAGGAGGCAGTCGAGGCAAGGAACGAGGCCGAATCCCTCGCATACACTGCAGAGAAGACCCTGAAGGAGGCTGGCGATGTGGTGAGTGAGGACCAGCGCAAGGCAGTGGAGGAGAAGATATCTGAGCTTCGGGAGGCCCTCTCTGGCGATGACATCGAGCTCATCAAGAAGAGGACCGAGGAGCTCAGCTCCGCCATCTATGAGGTGAGCAGAAAGATGTACGAGAAGGCCGCCCAGCAGCAGGCACAGCAGGGTGGCGATGGTCAGCAGGGCGAGTACGTGGACTCGGAGTACGAGGTGGTAAAGGAAGAGAAGTAGGGGCTTGAAACAGCCTCAGTTGCTTTCGAGTTGGTTTTATGGCTGCCAAGGACTACTACGAGGTGCTGGGGGTATCCAGAGATGCGAGCCCGGAGGAGATAAAGAGAGCATACAGGAAGCTCGCTCTCAAGTACCATCCAGACAGGAACAAATCAAAGGAGGCCGAGGAGAGGTTCAAGGAGATTTCAGAGGCGTATGCGGTGCTCTCTGACCCAGAAAAGCGTGCACACTACGACAGGTTCGGGGCTGCTGGCGTGCACGAGCGCTACACCCAGCAGGACATCTTCTCTGGCAGCGACCTGTTCGATCTGCTGCGCAACCTCGGGCTGAACTTAGATGGCTTTGATTTGTTCTCTGACCTGTTCGGTGGCTTTGGGGGGCGCGGTCCGCAGGGTCCGCAGCGTCCGCAGAGGGGGGCGGACATCCTCACAGAGACCACCATCAGCCTCGAGGAGGCAGCCTTTGGTACCGAGAGGGAGATAACGTTCTCCAAGACGGACACATGCGACACCTGCGGGGGCAGCGGTGCAGCGCCTGGAACGTCCCCGAGGATGTGTGATGCGTGTGGAGGCCGGGGGCAGGTGAGCACCCACAGACAGACACCATTTGGCAGCTTCGTGAGCGTCACCACGTGCCCCAGGTGCAGGGGGGCTGGAAGCGTGATAGACACACCCTGCCCCGAGTGCAGGGGGACTGGCAGGAGGGGCAAGCGCAAGACGATATCTGTGAAGATTCCGAGGGGAATCGAAGATGGGATGAAAATCAGGATTCCCGGGGAGGGCTCTGCTGGCGAGAGGGGCACTCCGAGCGGAGATTTGTTCGTGCTGGTGCACGTGAGGCCTCACGAGCGCTTCAGGCGTGAAGGGGCGGACCTCCACTGTGATGTGCCCATCACATTCCCGCAGGCGTGCCTTGGGACAAGGATAGAGGTGCCCACCCTCGATGGCACTGCAACGCTCAGGATACCGCCCGGCACCCAGTCCCACACGGTATTCACCCTGAAAGGAAAGGGCATATACTCGCTCGGTGGCTCCCAGAGGGGTGATTTGCATGTGAGGGTGGTGGTGAGCGTGCCAAGAAAGCTCACCGACGAGCAGCGCGAGCTGATAGAGCGGCTCGATGCCCTGCTCCCTCCCTCCACAGAGCGCAGGAAGGATAAGGGGCTGTTTGGGAGGATAAGGTCGAGATGATAATTGGGACATGGGGATGTCATTGATAATTGGGACATGGAGATGTCATGCCCCAATTCTCATCTCACCATAAAGTTGGCTCCAATCTCTGAGGCTATCCCCTCACATTCTTTCACGTCCACACCTGTAAAGCCCACCACCGTGAGCCTCGTCTCTATCCCTACCTCGACACAGCGCCTTGCAAATGCCATCATTGCATCGAACGCTCCCCTCATCTTTGGAAGACACAACCGCTCATAGGTGTGTGCGTCTGGGGCATTGAGGCTTATGGACACCGCCCCAACCCCACCTCTTTTAAGCTCGAGGGGCACGTCCCGCTTGGGATAGAGCAGAGGGGCATGTCCGTTGGTGTCCACCCTCACCTTCACACCCTGCGCTGCGAGGTGGCGGCTGATGGCAAGCACGTCATTTAGTCTCAGGAGGGGCTCGCCAAACCCGGTGAACACCACCTCCCGGTAGCGTGAAAGCTCGTAAGCCCCAAGTTCGGAGAGCACCTCCTCCACCGTGGGCTCCCTCTCCAGCACGAGGTTATAGCCGTACACCCCATCACAAAACCTTCGTATGCAGAACACGCAATCGTTGGTGCACCTGTTGGTGATGTTCAGATAGAGGTTGCCCTTGCCCTCGTAAACCACCGCTCCGGCCATGCTATCCCTCGAGTATCTCGTCGAGGGCGAGGTCGTCCATCCTGCGCCTGCCAAGCACCATCTCGAGCTCTGGGGGCGTGAGCACGGGCATGGGGAAGGTGGCATACTCATCTATCGCCACCCTTGGGCATGCACACACCACATAGCACTCAAATCCGAGCTGCTCAAGCTTCTCTATCGTGATGTCGTCCATCATGATCAGCGTGGCATCCCTTCCAGCCTCCCTTAGCAGTGCGACAGCCCTCAGGGCAGCATGGGGTCGCCTCTGCCCCATCTTGGAGCACATCACCACCCCAAAGCGCTGCTTATCCATTGCCCTCCAGATGGCGGCATAGCGCTGTTTTACGATTGCCCTCGTATCCACCACCCTTGCCTCATTCAGGTACGGGTCTGCCACCACCACCCTCATGCCGGTGGCAAGCGCTGCCCCCATGGGATGAAACTCCCCACCACCCACGAACAGCAGCTCCTCACAATCACACCGTGCGGCACTGAAGTTGCACCCCAGCACCTGTCCCTCGTGGCATACCCTGTCATCTCCTCCTGCCACGAGGGGTGAGAACCCAAGCGAGCGCAAAAGAGCGCACACGTCATTGAGGGTGTGCACGTGCTGCACGGTGGTGATCACACCCACCTTTCTGCCCTTCAGCAGGGCTGCCGCCTTACGCACTGCGGGCAGCACGTCGAGCGTGCTCCTTGCCTCCACATAGAGCACTCTTTCCATGTGTTGCTTACTTCGTAAACTGTTGACCCGGTAATCAACAGGAAGAAGCCTGCTGTGGCCCACGTGCACCAGCACGTCCACCTCATCGAGCAGGGCGGCATCGATGTCGCACGCTCCATAGCAGGGCTCGCCCGATACGATGACGGTGCACCCCGTGTTTTGCTCTATGTGGCTGGCTATGTCCCCTGCCTTTCTCTTCAGCCCCTCTGGAAGGCAGAGCCCCACTATCCTTGCACCGCTCTTTCTTATGTGCTCTATCACCTCGTCCAGCTCTATCTCTATGTCGTCCACCCTCAAGGTCTGAACCATCCCATCTCGATGTATTTTCCATTATCACATGCGAACACCATGCGCTTGTGCACCGAGTGGGCGAGCCTCACCGCCCTCGAGAGCTCTGGGGGGGTGAGCACGTGGCTCGATGAGAGGGCATGCACGAGATATGTGGAGTGCCTTTTGTGGGGCACCTCATACACCCGAAAGTGGCTTCCGAACTTGTATCCGCTCTTGGGCACGTAGCCCCTCTCCCGAAGCTCTCTGTATACCTTCAGCTTGAGCCTGCCCTCCTCGTCTATGTGCGAAAGGATGCTCTCGAGCTTTTCCATGGGGAGAGGATGTCCGGAGGCGTCGTACACCCCCAGCACGCCATTCTGTGCAAGGTAGAGCATCTCTATCAGGGAGAGCTGGAGCGTTTGCTCGTCGAGCAACGTCCCGTACATTCCATGCTCGAAGAGGCCTCGGGACCCCTCTGCGTCCCACACGAACGCCCTGTCCTGCAGCAGCGTTGCCCTTGCCGCTGGTGGCCTTCGTGGCTCCCCATCCCTGAGATGCACCTCGTCCACCGTATAGTAGGTCAGGTCCCCGTCCTCGTCCACCACCGCGAGCACCATGCGCTTTCTGACCCCCCGTACCTGCTCCAGCCTGTGGAGCATCCACTCTAAGGTGATGGGGTCCCGCTCTCCAACCACGTACACCACGAACGTCGATGGGGCAGTGGTGGGCTTCACACCTCTCTCGTACAGGAAAAATGCACCAGCTGCACCAGCCTGAACCCCCACGTAGTACCCTCGCTCCCTGAGGTCCTTGTACACCATGTAGCGAAGCTCGAACATGGGGTCCTTCATGCCAGAGGTGGTGAGCAGCCTCTCAAACTTTACCCTCCTGCCGTTCATGTACAGCTCGAGCCTGCCCTTGTGCACCAGATAGCATGCCTCGATGGGAGAGAGCACGAGTTCGTCTTCCCTGAGCCTGCCATAGCCAGCCTCCACAAGCCCTCCAGCTTCGCCTGCTGGAACGTGCACCTCATTGTCCACCCAAGTGCCTCGCATCTTGTACCCCTTCGATACTGGCTATTTAAGGATATTCGAATCTGTCGTGATAGAAGCTCTCAAAGAGCCGCATGCCAGCGGATATCTGCTGGGGGTATCGCCTCTGAAGAAAGCCCACGTACTCCTCCCTTGTGCTGCTATCGATTGCCCCCCTCAAAAGCTCGATGGCAACATCCTCAGAGCCCTCTGGAACCTCGAGCAGCAGGCACAGGTCATCCCTTCTGAACACCCTCCTCAGAAGAGGGGATGTGGAGGCGTGCAGTATTCCCCGCTCCAGCTCGATGAGGGGCGGCACACCCTCGATGTCCATCCTGTGGGGTGAGGTGAGCCGCCCATACGAGCTGGGTACGTAGGTGTGCAGCTCCACGTACAGGCTGGGACGCACCCTCTCAATGAGGGATATCAGCGTCCTCCCTTCCTCTGTTGAGAGGAACCTCTCATCGAGGGTGCTGAGGTCGGTGGTGCCCCCAAGGTCTGCGAGCACCACGCTTCCCTCCTCTATCTCGCATTCCTCCAGTGCCCTAAGGATGGGCTCTGTGATTCTGGATTCCCCTCTGTGCAGCCCTCCCACGAGCAGCCTTGAGATTCCCTCTTTCTCTGCAGAGCTCCACAAGTACATGCGGCGCTCACTGAGTCTCCAGCATGGCACTCGTGTTCTCGAGTTCTGAGAGCACCTGCTCCAGCTCGGTCATTTTCTGCTCGAGCATGTCGAGCTGGGCGTCCGCGATGAGGAGATCTGTGCCCTCCACGTCTGTGCCCTCCACGGCCGTTGTGGACGCGGGCGTGCCTTCAGAGGGGTGCTGGGCTGGCTGTACGCATCCCAGCGCCACGAGGGCGACCAGTGTGATGAGCACTGCCACCCATCTCATGGTGTCTCCCTCCATGGCATTCCTGTGAGCGGTGCGTGCCACTCACCCGACACCGTGCCGTTGGCTCCCACGAGGGTGTACGTGCCGTTGCCCGTGAGCACCACAGAGCCCACGCCATCCACATCCAGCACTATACCCTCTCCACGGGCGCACACCGTAAAGCTCGTGCCATTCACCTCCAGCGCATCATCCTCCCTGAGGTGGTACTGCACCATGTCATAGGGAAGCACGACGGGTTCACCGGGAGCGGATATGTTCGCGTCCTTTGCAACGTCCACCACCCTCACCAGCACATCGCCCACAACCCTGACGGTGCCCCTTCCTGAGAACGCCGCAGTGCCGTTGCCCTCGGCGTGCAGCGTGTCGTCCTGCTGCAGGGTGAGCATGCCAGCCCTGTGGTGTCTCAGCTCGAGGAACGCCTCCCTGAGGGCACGGGTGGATGCCTTAAGCT
The DNA here is from genome assembly GCF_000711905.1 of Methermicoccus shengliensis DSM 18856. Classification (NCBI taxonomy): domain Archaea; kingdom Methanobacteriati; phylum Methanobacteriota; class Methanomicrobia; order Methanosarcinales; family Methermicoccaceae; genus Methermicoccus; species Methermicoccus shengliensis. The sequence goes on along the minus strand of NZ_JONQ01000014.1, from coordinate 26,837 downwards.
GCTCTGTGGCTAGAGTGAGCTCTGTCCTCACGCTTCTTAGGGTGGATGCCGCAAGCGCACTGTTCACCACCTCTCCATTGTCGTCGAATCCCTCATGTGCCTCTATCATCTCCCTCGCCCGCTGCAGGTGGGCGGACGCCTGCTCCAGGCTGGCCCCGTACTGCTCCAGCTGCAAGTTCAGGCGGTGTGTGTCCACCTCCTGAGCACTGAGCTGCTCAATCTCCTGCTGGAGTATCGTGGAGGTGTTCTCCGCCCGCTCGAGCATGTCCTCCAGCCTCTCCACGGCACCACTCTGCACACACAGCTGCAGCTCGAGACCTGTTCTCTGCCACAGACGGTTCATCTCCTCTCTCAGCGCCCGCACCTCATCAGGGGAGGAGGCAGAGCGTATCTGCTCTCTGAGCTGCTCCATCTCCTGCAGGCGCTGCTCAATCCTCTGGGTATCGTACTGCGTACCCCATGCCATGCCATACGCCCTCACGAACTGTGCCGTGGACATCATGAGCTGTACTCTCGAGAGGGCGTAATCCCTCTCCACATCGAGCCTCTGGGCATGACCCATGCCGGCACCGAGCGTCCTGTATCTTCCGAGCGAGCGCTCATACGCCGCCATTGCATTACTCATATTCTCCCTCGCTGAGAGCAGTGCCCCGTACCTCTGGGAAAGACTGAACCGAGCTTTGGGGCTTTCGTCCCACGGGGTGCTCCAGTTCCCCGTGGTGTTCCAAGGAGTGTTGCCCATAGCCCATGCGGGGCTCATCGAGCCACCCTTCCCCCTGTCCACAGGGGGACTCGCAACCGCCATGCCGGCACCCACGAGCACCAGCACGGCAGCCACCACCATTATCATCGCTGTCCTGCCATTCATGTGCATCGACCACCACACATCTCCCCGCCACACAATCTTATAAGCATGCTTTCTTCATCACATCATTTCATGCTTTTTAATTCTTCACAAAGCTTTATCACTGTTTTTAATTCTTCACAAAGCTTTATCACTGCTCTAAATCGAGTAATGGGCTCCATGACGCTTTAGAGCCCCACAACAGTTAATAGAGGGGAGGCACACAGCACACAACATGAGGCGGACGGCACTGCTTCTTCTGGTGCTTCTGTGTGCGATGCCCTGTGCGAGCGCCGCTGCCCTTGTGCACGGCACGGTGTATCAGTGGGATACGCTGGAGCCCCTGCCCAATGTGGTGATAGAGGTGAACACCACTCCACACCAGGTGATGGTCTCCACGACTGGGACGTACTCGCTCTTCCTTGACAACGGGACGTACAGGATAGAGGCGAGCTACATCGTGGATGGGATGCCCGTGCTGTATGCCTCTGATGTCATAACGGTGAGGGGTGATGGAGAGTATGTGCTCGATTTGCTGCTGTTTCCCCCAGAGGACATCGCACCAGAGCTCCCTGACATCGCACCAGAGCTTCCTGAGGCTCAGCAGAATGAGGGCGTTCCACTCTATGCACTGCTGGCCATCGCCGGGACAGCGTTCGCCGTGCTCTATGTGATGCTCAACCGCACGTCAGTGCGCATGGCCAAAGTCAATGCTCCATACCTCCCAGACGACATATCCAAGGCGCTCGACATCATAGAAAGAGCAGGGGGCAGGATCACCCAGAAGGAGCTTCGGGCAGAGCTTGGGAGCTCCGAGGCAAAGGTGAGCCTTCTGGTGTCCGAGATGGAGCACAGGGGGCTGGTGGAGAAGGTGAAGGTGGGTAGGGGGAACGTGATATACCTGAGGAGGTAGCCACTCGTTGTGCATCACCACTGAAAACCACTCGCGAGTAGCCCAAGGTGCATCCCAGAGCCACAGCCTATGTCCAGTGCCCGCTTGCTCTTTGCGCTTGAGCAGCGCCCGCAGGTCATCGAAGCTGCAATTGTGGGGCTGAACTGGGACAGGCGGGCTTAGTCCTGGAGCGCCCGCCTCACGAGCTGCTCGTTGAGCACTTCATCCTCAAACAGCTCCTCAGGTGTGTAGTATGTGTCGTCCACCTGCAGCACAGGAGCCTCCATCACGAACACGCCATTGATTCGAAGCTCTGCCACTGTCTCTGGCTGCTCGAGACTCTCCTCTGTGAACTCCACTCCCATCTCACTCAAAAAGCGCTTGAGCGCCCTGCATCTTGGACACACGCTCGTGGTGTACACCTTGACCGACATAAAAAATCACCTCCCCACCCTGCAGATAGTACCACTACAAATAATTTATCCACCCGCCTTCCCTGGGTTTCGTCGCACGCCTCCTCTATGAGCGAGAGTGGAGCGGTCTCGCTTCCGAGCACCACATTTGCCACGCGAGAGACGACAAGTTCAATCTTTTGACGCAGCTATTGCAGGGGCTGCGGTCACCCACTCCGAGGCAAGCATCAGGCACTCCTGAGGCGGTGAGAGCGGTTCGGCTGTTGTGGACGCGGGCGTGGCAGCGAGCATAACCTAAGGACTACACACCGTTTGACGGTGAGTAGTTGACCTCTCTCACCCTTCTCGCAATGTCGTCTCCCACATCAGAGGTGGTGGCAGAGCCACCCATGTCGAACGTCCTTACCCTGCCATCGAGCAGGCTCTCCTCTATTGCCCTCACGATTGCAGTGGCCGCCTCCTTCTCGCCCAGAAACTCCATCATCATCGCCCCAGCCCATATGGTGGCAATCGGGTTCGCCCTGTTCATGCCCTTGTACTTGGGGGCAGAGCCGTGTATGGGCTCGAACATACTGGTGCCCTCTGGGTTGATGTTGCCACCCGGTGCGAGCCCAAGACCACCCTGAATCATCGCTCCAAGGTCGGTGATGATGTCTCCAAACATGTTTGGCGTGACCACCACATCGAACCACTCTGGGTTCTTCACGAACCACATCGTGATGGCATCCACAAAGTTGAAGTCATAGCGCACATCGGGGTAGCCCTTGGCGATGTCCTCGAGCTGCTCCCTCCAGAACCCGTATATCTCGGTGAGCACGTTCGCCTTGTCCACGCTGGAGAGGTGTTTGTCTCGCTGGGATGCGAGCTGGAAGGCGTACTCGATTACCCTGCGGGTGCCCTGCCTGCTGATGACGCCTATCTGATATGCTATCTCGTCGGCATCGGTGTCCACATCGAGCCCAAAGCGCACGCTGTACAGGCTGCGCATCACCTCGAGCTCCTGCCTCGTGGCTCCCCTCGTAGTGCGTGCCCCAATGCCCACATAGAAATCCTCGGTGTTTTCCCTCACCACCACGAAGTCTATGTCCTCTGGCCCCTTGTCCTTGAGCGGGCATGGTACGCCACGGAGCAGCTTCACCGGGCGCAGGTTCACGTACTGATCAAAGTAGAATCGGGTTGCGAGCAGTATGCCCTTCTCGAGGATGCCTGGCCTTATTCTGTCGTCCCCTATCGAGCCAAAGTATATCGCCCTGTATCTGGACAGCTCCTTCAGGGTGTCCTCACTCATCAGCTCCCCAGTTGCGAGGTAGTGGTCTGCACCATGGGGGTACTCAATCCATTCCACATCGAAGCCGAACCGCTCGCCTGCGGCATCTATCACCTTTCTGCCCTCTCTGATAATCTCCGGACCTATGCCATCTCCCGGTATCACGGGTATGCGATACTGTGTCATTGCTCCTCCTCCAGCAGCTCCCTTGCGAATGGTATGAGCCCTCCAGCCCCCACGATGCGCTGGATGAAGTCTGGAAGGGACGATGCCCTGTACGTTCTCTGCTGGGTGATGTTCTCCACGATGCCAGCCCCCATGTCTATCCTGAGCTCATCGCCATCCTCGATTGCCCCAGCACCCTCACACTCCAGCAGGGGAAGCCCGATGTTTATCGAGTTCCTGAAGAATATCCTCGCAAACGACTTGGCAATCACACACTGTATGCCACACCCCTTGAGGGCGAGCGGGGCATGCTCCCTCGATGAGCCGCACCCGAAGTTCCTGCCAGCCACCACCACGTCTCCCTTTTTCACAGAGGATGCGAACTCGGGCCTTACGCCCTCGAAGGCGTGGGCTGCGAGCTCTTCTGGGGTGTTGAGCACGAGATATCTTCCCGGTATTATGGCATCGGTGTCCACATCGTCCCCAAACTTCCATGCTCTCATGGCAACCACACCTCTCAATCGGGGTTGGTGTTAAAAAGGTTTGGGGTTGGGCAGGCTGATGTCGGCGTGCTCTCGAGGAGGCTCATCTGTGCAGCCATTTCAGTCTCTCTGCCAGCAGAAGCGCCCTCTCCATCTCCTCCTGTGAAAGCCCCCTCGCTATGTCAGGGTGCTCTCTCGCCCTGTACTCTGGGCGATACTGGAACATCAGGTTGAACAGGGCATGAGGAAGGTGCTCTCCCACCCACTCCACTATGGGACGGGTGCAGCACTCCACGTGTGAGGGGAGCACGAGGTGTCTTATGAGCAGCTCGCCCATGCGGGAGGCGTGCACAAAGTTCCTGCTCACCACCTCCCAGTACCTCTCCACATGGGAGAGCCTCTTGGCACACGCATCGCTGCCGTACTTGAGGTCTCCGAGGTACACGTCCACCACACCCTCGAGCAGCTTTCCAGCTGCCGTAGAGTGGTACATGTTGGAGTTCCACACCACTGGGACTGGCACATCGAGGTGAAGAAGCGTCTCGAGGACTGTGTGGACGTGAGGTGTGGGCGTCACGAAGTTCACGTTTTTCGACCCCTGCATGTGCCTTGTGTGGATGCGCTCTGCGAGCTTGCTCGGGCTTGCGGGCACGCCAGCCTCTGGATACTGCGATATCTCCCAGTTCTGGCAGTACACGCACTCGAACGTGCACCCGCAGAAGAATATCGTGTGGGAGGGCACGAGCTCCCACTCCTCGCCCATGTGCAAGAACTCGGATGACACATAAGAGACGTCCCCCACCCTGCACCACCCCATCCGTGTGTGCCTGTTCACACGACACTTCCGCTCGCAGAACTCGCAAGCCTCGAGCATTCTCCTTGCAAGCTCGCACTTGAGGTCGAGCAGGCTGGGTGATGCTTCCTCGATATGCTCCTCTCGCATCAAGCCGTGGAGCTTCCCGAGCGCCCTGTCGTGCTCCTCCCAGAGCCTCTCGGTGGGTGCGGAGAGCTCCACCCCGATGGGCACACAGCGGGCGAGCATGAACATGGGCAGTGCCGAGCCATTCAGTATGGAGAAGTACCTGTGAAGCGGCTCCATCGCCCCCGCTCACCTCACCACATCCAGCGGAATCGCTCCGCTGTGCACAGCCGTGGCTATGAGCGCTCCGCTCGCCCCCATCTCCTTCAGGAGGTCTATGTGCTCCATCGATGCCACGCCCCCGCCATACAGCACACCCCTGCCAAGGGCGTCCATTACCTCCCAGAGCAGGGGCTCGTCTATGCCGCTTGCAGTGCCCACACGTGAGAGGCTCAGCAGCAGCACATCCACTTCATACTGACTGAGCGCTCGGGCGAACTCGAGCACGTCCAGGGGCTCAGGGCTGAGCAGCTTTCCACCCATGCAGTCAATGCTCACCGCGATGCGCTTTTCATACCGCTCGCACGCCTCCTCTATGAGCGAGAGTGGAGCGGTCTCGCTTCCGAGCACCACATTTGCCACACTGAGCCCGAGCCGCACGTCCTCGATGCTCGCTGCCCCCATATCCAGCATCATGTTGGGATGCAGCCCACATATGACGGAGAGATTGTCGCCCCTCCTCTGGATGCGGTTCAGGTCTGCGATGTACACCTCCCTCGGGCGCACGGTGCGCACCACCTCGGCTGGCACACAGGAGGGGCACACCCTGCTGAAAGTGTGCACTGGCTTGTAGGTGGAGCGCTCGCCCCTCACGGCGTGCACAACAGCACCATTATATATGTCCATCACGAAGGGTGTCCTAAACATCCATAGCGAATACGCACAGAGGTGTTAAAAGCTTATGTGGAAGGAGGGAGCGAATTGAGGTTGCTGGTGAGCCCCATCAACTCGAGGGAGGCTGTGGAGGCTCTCGCTGGTGGAGCCGACATCATCGATGTGAAGAACCCGAGAGAGGGGTCGCTGGGTGCGAGCTTTCCATGGATGATTCGCTCGGTGTGCAGGGTGGTGGATGGAAGGGTGCCCGTGAGCGCCACCATCGGGGACTTCGAGTTCAAGCCCGGAACCGCCTCGCTCGCTGCCCTCGGGGCTGCTGTGAGCGGTGCCCACTACATAAAGGTGGGGCTGTTTGGCACCAAGACGGCAGAGGAGGCACTCGAGCTTCTGGACGGCGTGTGCAAGACGATACGGGAGCACGATGCTGAAAAGCAGGTGGTGGCTGCGGGCTATGCCGACTTTTCACGCACAGGCTCAGTTGACCCCATGGAGCTTCCAGAGGTGGGGGCGGCCGCGGATGCCGATGTGGTGATGGTGGACACTGGAATCAAGGACGGAAGGAGCAGCTTCGAGTTCATGGGTGAGGAGGGGCTGGCGGCGTTCGTGGATGCCGCCCACGACCATGGGCTTGAGTGCGCGCTTGCGGGCACCATCAAGTTCGAGGACGTCGAGGCGCTTCGCCGCATAAAGCCCGACATCGTGGGCGTGAGGGGGGTGGTGTGCGGCGGGGACAGGACGAGCACGATACGAAGGGAGCTGGTGGAGCAGTTCAAGAGGGCGGTTGTTGGCTGACCCTCCTCACCGCCTCCTCTATCCTCGATGTGGGCTGCGTCATGGCGAGCCTGATGTAGCCTTCCCCGTGCTCTCCGAAGCCCACGCCAGGCGTGGCAACGATTCCACTCCCATCGAGCAGCCTCTCGCAGTACACCATCGAGCGCGTGCCCTCGGGAAGCCTTGCCCACACGTAGAACGTTGCCTTTGGAGGCTCTGCCTCAAGCCCGAGGGCATCCGTTAACTCGAGCAGCAGCCGCCTTCGCTCTGCGTATACTCTCACGCTCTCCTGCACGCACTCCTGTGGTCCCGTGAGGGCTGCGATGCCCGCCATCTGCACCGCCTCGAACGCCCCAGAGTCTATGTTGGTCTTCACCCTTCCAAGGGCAGCTATCGCCTCACGGCTGCCGAGCACATACCCTATGCGCCATCCAGTCATGTTGTATGTCTTGGACAGCGAGTTGAACTCGATTCCCACCTCCTTTGCCCCCTTCACCTCGAGGAAGCTTGGCGCCCTGTACCCATCGAACGCAATCTCCGAGTATGGGTTGTCGTGGCACACCAGTATGTCCCACTCGTGGGCGAACTCCACCACCTCTCTGAAGAACTGCCTGTCGGCCACAGCCGCAGTGGGGTTGTTGGGATAGTTCAGGAACATCAGCTTTGCTCTCTCTCTCACCTCCACGGGTATGGCTTCCAGCTCGGGCAGAAAGCCACAGTCCTCCAGAAGGGGCATTGCATATGGGGTGCCCCCAGCGAGGATGGTGGCGTTGGCATACACTGGGTATGCGGGGTCGGGCACGAGCGCCACGTCTCCCTCGTCGAGAAACGCCAGCGGAATGTGAGCAATCCCCTCCTTGGAGCCTATGAGGGTGATGACCTCCGAGGCTGGATCGCACGCCACGCCAAACCTCTGCTCATACCACCTCGCCGCCGCCTGCCTGAAGGCGAGCATGCCCGCATATGAGGGGTAGCGGTGGTACGTGGGGTTGCGCACGGCGCTCACCATCTCCTCCACGATGTGGGCGGGCGTGGGCATGTCTGGGTCCCCCACCCCAAGGTCAATGACGTCCACGCCCATCGCTCTGGCCTTTTCTATCGCCTCGTCGAGTTTGGCAAACAGGTACTTGGGAAGCCGATCCAGCCTGTGTGAGTGATTCACCATCACGCTCACCACGTCAGCATCGGCACGATGGTTTAAACACTTTCGCATCTTTACGGCGGTGAGCTCTTTACAGCGTTAAAAAGGCTTAAATAGCATTGAACATTATTCGGCAGTCCTAAAACGGTGATGAGATGGGATGGAGCATCTTTCGCACATCGCACTGCCACGCCCCACCAGCATCCCATGCACAACACAGCAAGAGGCTCGTGCTTGTTGGAACTCCCAACGTGGGAAAGAGTATGCTGTTCAACAACCTCACGGGCACATACACGGTCGTGTCCAACTATCCCGGCACCACCGTGGAGATAAGCATGGGCAGAGTGAGCATCGGAGACGTGCGCTTTGAGGTGATTGACACGCCGGGCATGTACTCGCTCGCTCCAATCACCGATGAGGAGCGTGTGAGCGAGCGGGTGTTGCTCGTGGACGGAGCGGACGTTGTGCTCCACGTGGTGGCTGCCCCAGCGCTGCGAAGGATGCTTCCGCTCACGCTCCAGCTGCTCGAGGCAGGACTTCCCCTCATCCTCGTGCTCAACATGATGGACGAGGCAGAGCGGGATGGAATGCTCATCGACGTGGACACCCTCGAGCAGCGACTCGCCATTCCCGTGGTGCCCATGGTGTCCACTGTGGGAAGGGGAATGGAGAGGTTGCTCGAGTGCATCGCATCCATTCCAGAGCCCAGCCCCATCAGGATAGTCTACGGGGAGCTCGAGCCATGGGTAGAGAGGCTCGAGGGGCTGCTCAAGGGAGATTACCTCATCACCAGACGGGCACTCGCCCTGCTGCTGCTCCAGCGGGACAGGGTGGCAATGGAACTCGTGGAGGGCACCGAGCCAGATGTGATGCCAGAGGTGGAGCGCATAGTAGAGCAGGCTGAGCAGGCGTTCTTTCAGCCCATAGGGTATCTTGTGGGCATGGCGCGGCACAGGGCAGCAGATGAGCTGCTCAGGGGCATCGTGCGGGAGAGTGCATCCGCCAAGGTCAGCCTTGCAGAGCGTCTGGACTCGATGCTCATGAGCCCCATATACGGCGTTCCCATCCTGCTGGCGGTGCTCTATTTCGGGTTCTACAGGTTCGTGGGCGTGTTCGGTGCTGGCGTGCTCGTGGACTTTCTCGAGGGCACGGTGTTCGGGCAGCACATCAACCCCATTTTCACGCACTGGTTCGAGGCGAACGTGCCCTATCCCGTGGTAGTCGACCTGTTCGTGGGAGAGTACGGCATCATCACGCAGGGCATCACCTATGCAGTTGCCCTCATCCTCCCAATCGTGGGGCTGTTCTTTCTGGTGTTCTCGCTGCTCGAGGACTCTGGGTATCTCCCAAGGCTCTCGATGCTGGTGGACAGGGTATTCAAGCGCATGGGGCTCTCTGGAAGGGCGGTGATACCCATGGTACTGGGCTTCGGGTGCGATACAATGGCGACGCTGGTGACGAGAACGCTCGAGACCAAGCGGGAGAAGGTGATTGCAGTGCTGCTGCTCTCGCTCGCCGTGCCCTGCTCTGCTCAGCTCGGCGTGGTGCTCGCCATCCTCTCGTTCAGCTTCAGGGCGCTCGTGGCATGGGCACTCATCGTGCTGGCGAACTTCCTGCTCATCGGGTACCTTGCGGCAAGGCTCATGCCGGGAGAGGGTCCCACGTTCTTCATGGAGCTTCCACCCCTGAGAGTACCCAAGCTCTCCAACGTGCTCACCAAGACGTATGCGAGGGTGCAGTGGTACTTCGTGGAGGTGCTGCCCCTGTTCGTGCTCGCCAGCATCCTGATATGGGCGGGAAAGCTGGTGGGGCTGTTCCAGCTGGGAGTGAGGGCGGTGAGCTATCCCGTGAGCTGGATAGGGCTCCCACCAGATGTCGCCACCATATTCTTCTTCGGGTTCTTCAGGAGGGACTATGGGGCAGTGGAGCTCTACAAGTTCTTCGAGGGTGGGCTGATGAGCGAGGCACAGCTCGTGGTGGCTGCCGTGACGCTCACGCTGTTCGTACCCTGCATCGCCCAGCTCATCGTCACGGTGAGAGAGAGGGGAACGAAGACCGCACTCGCAATCGCTGGCTTTATATTCCCGTTTGCCTTTCTCGTAGGGTTTTTAACCCACCTGCTGCTAACATATACCGGTGTGTTTTCCTGACCGCATACGGCTCGGTCAGAGAGCCCTCAGCCCAACGGACATGCCGTTGGGCATCATTAATAATGTATTTATGGCAAACATCTATTTAAAATTTTATGATGGAGATGAGATGCTCGATGTGCGGATATGAGTACGAGGCCAACAGGAGGGAGTGCAGGGGATGCATACGCCTGAGTCACTGCTCCATGACGAAGTGTCCGAGGTGTGGCTACGAGGAGCCAATGCCCGTGAGGTTTGGCGTGATAGACTGGCTGAAAAGAAAGTTCTCTGGAGGAGAATGAATGCTCAGCGATGAGGCAGAGAACGCCCTGAAGCAGATATGGATATGTGTGCACGAGCAAAAGATGGAGTGCGTGCCCGTGGAGGTGCTTTCCGAGACCAAGAGGGAGGAGAGCTTGAGGGAACTCATCACCACCCAGATGGTGGACGTGTGCGAGGGGGAAGTGAGGCTCACAGAGCAGGGGGACGAGTACGGCAGGAACGTGGTCAGGCGCAACAGGCTGGCAGAGCGGCTGCTGGTGGACGTGCTGGACACCGAGAACGGGCTCGTGCGCGAGACCGCCTGTGGGCTCGAGCACTACCTGTATCGGGGTGTGGAGGACAGTGTGTGCACGCTTCTTGGGCACCCCAGATTCTGTCCCCATGGCAAGCCCATTCCCATGGGCGAGTGCTGCAGAAGGGCGAGCACCGAGGCGAAGAAAATCGTGTGCCCCTTGAGCGAGCTTTCGAGCGGGCAGGCGGGCAGAATCGCCTACCTGCATCCAAAGAGGAGGGAGACCATGCAGAAGCTCATCTCCATGGGCGTGCTTCCGGGCATGCCCGTGCGGCTGGTGCAGCGCACTCCCTCGTATGTGCTGGAGGTGGACAGGACTCGCTATGCGGTGGACGAGGAGATTGCCTCCTCGATATTCGTGAGGCTTCAGCGCTGACGCCTTCTTCTGTAGTACAGCACACCCCCTGCGGCGAGCACCAGCAGGAGCACCACGTACGTGCCCGCCATGCTCCCGCCGGGCGCTCTTTCCACCGTGAGATACACCACCACGGGCTCTGATGAGTGCACGTTGTCGCCGTTCTGGTAGTGCACCCTCAGCGAGATGGGTACCCTCTCTCCGACATCGAGTTCATCGCGAGCACGCACCCCAAACTGCAGCGTGAACAGGTCGTTGGGATCCATCTGCCCCACGAAGTACTCGGAGGGCTCAAACACCAGCACGTCGCTCTCTGGCACCACGCTCACGGCATCCAGCGTGCTGTGGCGCACGTTTGCCACGTCCACATCGAGGGTGCCACTGCCGCCCACCAGCCTCGGCTGCTTTGAGAGTATGATGCTGGGCTGTGCCCCCTCCACCCTGAGCGGAATCTTCCACGTGGTGCTGTATGCCCGAGAGCCCGCCACCACGCTGAAGTTGAGCAGCCTCGTGCCCTCGCTGGCAGAGCGGTTCACGTGGAGCATGTAGGAGAGGGTGATGGTATCGCCCGGCGAGAGCACGCCCACCTCCCTGTACACGGGGCTCTCCACCACCACGTCCTCTGGACAGGAGAGCTCGGCGCTCTGTATGCGGGCATCAAGGGAGAACACCTCGTCCCCAATCGTGAGCGTTCGCTGGGTGGCGGTGTTCTTGAGCACGATGTCCAGCCTGCCCTCATCACCGGGCATGAGCGTCTCTGGATAGATGGTGTACGAGGAGAGCACGACGGTGCCCCTGCTCTTCGGCACGTCTGTGCCCACGGTGATGGTACGCTCCACCTTGCTCCATGCGACATCTGTACCCGACCTGTAGAGGATGTTGAGCTTTGCCTCGCCATCTGGCGCGTCCCCTGCCACCATCAGCCTTGTGTGCACGAGCGCCGCATCTCCTGCGGATATCAGCCCTATGTACCTGTATCCGCTCTCGGATGGCAGGAGCGAGAGGGGGTACTCTGGCTCGAGCTGAAGCTCCATCCCCTCTATCCTCGCAACATCGCTGTTCTCCACCTTTATCCACACATCGAGGTAGTCCCCAGCCGATGCTGGATAGGGCTCGTACTTTTGCACATCTATGCTGAGCCCCGTGAACGGCTGTGCGTGCCCCGCTGGAGGGACGAGCGCCACCAGCAGCACCACGATGCTAACTGCTCTCCAGCACTCCATCTCTAATCACCACTGTCCTGTGGGCATATGCAGCCACATCCGCATCGTGTGTTACCATCACGATGGTCATCCCCCTCTCGTTGAGCTCCAAGAGCGTGTGCATGATATCCATCCCAGTCCTCGTATCGAGGTTGCCAGTGGGCTCGTCTGCCAGCAGCAGCTGGGGAGAGTTGGCGAGTGCACGGGCAATCGCCACCCTCTGGCACTGGCCCCCAGAGAGCTCGCTGGGCTTGTGGTCTATCCTCTCGCCAAGCCCCACCTCTCTGAGCAGATGCTCTGCCCTCCTCCTTCGCTCTCTCTGGGGCACGCCCTGATACACCATGGGCAGCTCCACGTTCTCCCTAGCACTCATGCGGGCAATCAGGTTGAACGTCTGAAACACGAACCCCACCTTTTTGCCCCGGATGCGGGCAAGCTCCCCATCCGACAGGGTGCTCGTGGGCACGCCATCGATGTACACCTCCCCCTCGGTGGGCCTGTCCAGACAGCCCATCAGGTTCATCAGCGTGCTCTTGCCAGAGCCCGAGCGTCCCATGATGGCCACGAACTCCCCCCTCTCTATCGAGAGGTCGATGCCCTTCAGCACCTCTACGCTATGTCTCCCTATGGTGTACACCTTTCTCACGCCCTCCACACGCACCACAACCACATCCCTACTATGTCCTCGCATACCTTCTGCACGACTCCATGAAGTGCGTTGGGTCGAAGGTGGCCACGTGGGTGTAGCTTGCAAGTGTGCAGTGCTCCACCAGCCCGTCCATGCCATCCCGTATCCCCACTCCTCCCCTGAGCCTGTATGCGAGCCTCGCATCCCCCCTGCACTGGGTGATGGAGTAGTGAAACTCGTGTCCCTTTATGGGCCTTTGCATTATCGCATTGTGCCTTATCACCTCCGCCTCCACATAGGCAAGCGCCATGAGCCTCTTGGTCATGGTGGTGGTGGCGGGGAGCACGCCGCACATGGCATGCGTGTCCTCTCCCTCTGCAAGGCGCTCACACAGGTACATGAGCCCCCCGCACTCGCCGTATATGGGCATCCCATCTTCTGCGACGGTGCGTATCCACGAGGTGGTGGGGCTGTGCTCGAGGGCGTGGGCGTGCAGCTCTGGATACCCCCCACCTATGTACAGCCCATCTACCTCTGGCACCTCCCCCCTGAGGGGTGAGAAGAAGGTGAGGGATGCCCCAGAGCGCCTCAGGTGCTCCAGCAAATCGTGGTAGTAGAAGCAGAATGCGGCATCGTACGCCACCCCCAGCCTTATGTGTTCGTGCTGCTCATCGTCTTCATCTGGCAGGGGCACCTCTGCCGAGTGTGCAAGCTCCAGCAGGCAGTCGAGGTCAACGTACTCCTCTATGAGCGAGCGCAGCTGCTCGACGTCGAGACTCCCCTCGTGTGCCATGTGCAGCCCGAGGTGCCTTGAGGGCATGGACAGCTCCCTCACCCTCGGCACCGCCCCGAGCACCCTTATCCCGAGCGCCTCTATGGGCTCCCTCACCAGCCGCTCGTGGTTCTCTGATGCCACGCCGTTGAGTATCACCCCTGCCACATCCACACGGGGGTCGTACTCCACATACCCCTTCACGAGCGCGGCTGCGCTTCTCGACATCGAGCGCACATTCACCACGAGCACCACGGGCAGGTTGAGCACCTTGGCAACGTGGGCAGTGCTCGCTATCTCGGTGGTGTCCATGCCATCGAACATGCCCATCACGCCCTCCACCACCGAGATGTCCGCATCCGCCGAGTATCTCGCATACGCCTCCCTTACCCCATCCACGCCCATCATGAAGGTGTCGAGGTTCACGCTGGGCCTCTTGCAGATGGCGGTGTGGTGGCTCGGGTCTATGAAGTCGGGTCCCACCTTGTAGGGTTGCACGCGATACCTGCGGGAGAGCGCCGCCATGAGCCCCATCGAGAGCGTGGTCTTGCCACACCCGCTGTGCGTTCCAGCGACCACGATGCCCCGCATGTCCATCAGCCCATGAGTATGCCCATTAGCTCGTAGCCCATCACAGTGCCGAGCGACCCTCTCGCACACTCCCTCTCCCCATATGCCTGCACATCGTCCTGCTCGCCCTTCAGGAGCGCAAAGGGCACGGGCTCATCGGTGTGCACCCCGAGGGTGTATGGAGTGTAGTGGTCTGGCATCACGAGCGCCCTCGTATGCTCGTCCATGGAGTCGAGAACGGTGCCCACCACCTTCTCGTCGAACTCCTCGATTGCCCGTATCTTCTCCTCGATGTCCCTCATGTGCCCAGCCTCGTCGGGCGCCTCAACGTGCACCAGCACGAAGTCATGGTCATCGAGCGCCTCCACGGCAGCTTTGCCCTTGCCGAGGTAGTTGGTGTCGATGTTCCCAGTGGCACCCTCCACCTCGATGAAGTCGAGGTTGGCACACCTCGCAAGCCCTTTCAACAGGTCCACCGCCGATATCACGGCTCCAGAGAGCCCGAACCTCTCCGTGAAGCTTGGGATGGTGAGGGGCCTTCCCCCGCTCCATGGCCAGATGTGGGTGGCGTTGGTGTGCAGGTGCTCGTTGCATCTTGCTATCACGTCCTCGGAGTCCGCTATGAGCCTTCTCAGCCTTCGTGAGCCCCTTCCCCTTGGAAGCACGCTCTTCAGGGGCTCTCCAACCGCATCGTGGGGTGGAGTGCACACCGCCCCATCACCGAAGTCGCACACCATGATGTGCCTGTAGCTCAAGCCCGCATGAAAGCGTATGCCCTCGCCGCCAAGCTCCTCGTCCAGTGCCTCGATGATGGCTCTCGCCTTTTCGGTGTCGATGTGCCCTGCGCTGTAGTCCGCCACCCTGCCGTCCGCCACCGTTATCAGGTTGCACCTGAATGCCACGTCCCTCCCCTCGAGGGGGATGCCCATACCAGCAGCCTCTATGGGTCCTCTGGCGGTGTAGTACCTTCGTGGGTCGTATCCCAGTATCGAGAGGTTTGCCACATCGCTGCCCTTGGGCATCCCCTCTGGAAGCGTCCTCGCGAGCCCGCACACGCCCCTCCTTGCAATGTAGTCCATATTGGGAGTGTGCGCCTCCTCGATGGCAGTCCTTCCCACGCCCTCTATGGGGTAGTCCCCCATGCCGTCCCCCACCATCACCACACACTTCATGTTTCCCACAGTTGTGATGATGTTATTTAACTTTCTGTTGCTGCTAAGTCCCCTTCCAAAGGAGAGAGGATACGTGGGGTGGGAGGGTAAATTACTTATACACAAAGTTATACAGTAAGTAGCAATGAAGATGATACGGATAGATAACAATGCACACGAACTGTTGAACAAAGTAAAGGATAAGATGAGAGAAGAAGGTATTGAAAATCCTACTTTCTCAGATGTTATAAGGTGGTTGTGTAGCCATGTTGAGCTATAAGTTTCGTCTGTATCCATCGAAAACCGTTGAAGCTAAACTGAACGAACATATCGAGCTATGCCTCTGGAGAGGAGACCTCTACTCTCCGTTACCGCTAAAGCGGTAATCGAGGGGCAAGTCTTCTCTGTGAAGCGGGAAGCTCCTTGCGTGAGCGTGGGGTAGTTCACGGGCTACACAGATGCAAAACGTTTTTACCATTCAGAGTAAGGGAAGATGCGATGAGGTTCATGCTCATGGCCCTGCTGGTGCTCGTGCTCGCTGGCACGGCTGCTGCCGAGAGGGGCACACTGGTGTGGTATGGGAGTGCCGAGGTCAGGGACGGGGAGCTCATAGAGCTGGCACAGGGCTATGAGCTGAGGGTGATGGATATAGCGGGAAGCGGAGATGGAGCCCTGTTTGAGCTGCGCCTCGACGGCGATAAAGTGGCAGACGGCGTTGCCACATCTGCCTCCCCCTACGCGTACACCATCACCCACAAGGGCACCCAGTACACCATCCTCGATGTGGAGGGTTACAAGCCCAAGGGTGAGGGGGGGAGGGCGGGTCTTAGGATTTGGCAGTACAGGGACCCGACGAGGGAGCTGCCCGAATGGCTGCACCCCTCCACGTTCACAGTGAGCGTGGGAAGAAGGCACACCCTCGAGCAGGGCTACAGCCTGCTGGCAAGCGAGTACGACCCAGAGGAGGGCGAGGCAGCAATCGAAATATACAGCGGCTCTGTGCTCGTTGCCACCGCCAAGCCAAAGGAGGGCGAGTACTTCGGATACGTGGCACGGCAAGACGGGGTGCACAGGTGCATACTGTTCGGCAGGTTCGAGTCGGGGGCGAGGTTCAACGAGAGCGAGCCCTATGTGCTCATTCTGAGGGATGTGGTGCAGTACCCCGACTTCGTGTGGATAGCAGAGGAGACGCCCACCCCTGCCCCAGAGCCGCTTGAGCTCTCGGTGGACGTGCGCCCCATAGAGGGCGAGGATGACATATCCGCCGGCGATGACGCTCTTGTGTGCGTGAGGGTGAAGGAGCCACTGCGCTCGCTCGATATATACCTCGATGGGGTGCTCGTGGACTCGAGGGAGAACAGCTCTGCCCAAGTGTACACCGCAGTGCTCCAGAACCTCTCTGAGGGCAACCACACCCTCATGGTGGAGGCAAACGCCACGAGCGGCAGGTCTGCCATCGAGCAGATGGAGCTGAGGGTCGGCGTTGCGGGACTCACTACCAGTAAGATAAAAAAGGAAGCATCGGGGAAGGAAGCGTCCTCAGAGCCAGCAAGGCCGCCCAGGCTTCCGGCACCCTCTCTCGTGGCTGGCTTGGGAGCGTTGCTGCTCTGGGATGTAAGGAGGCACATATGAGAGTAGTTGCAGGACCATCCTCACAGATGCTGGCAGCCAAGGTGGCGAGAGCTGGAGGGTTTTCCATGGTGCCCGCAGAGTACGAGCGCTTTCCAGATGGGGAGGGCTACCTGCGGGTGTGCGAGGACGTTGCGGGAGATGATGTGGCAATCGTGCAGACGATAGGGTGTGATTGCGACCTCGTGTCGCTGCTGCAGCTCATCGATGCGTGCGAGGATGCCGCAAGGCTGGTGGCCGTCATCCCGTACATGGGGTATGCACGCCAGGACAGGCGGTTCAAGCAGGGCGAGCCCATAAGCGCAAGGGCAGTTGCCCGATGCATAGGGGCGGACCACGTGGTGCTCGTGAACGTGCACAATGAGAGGGTGCTGGACTACTTCGTGTGCGACGTGTGCTGCCTCGATGCCGCACCTGTGCTCGCAGGACACATAGTGCAGATGGGCTTGGATGACCCGTTGTTCGTGGCTCCAGACGACGGGGCAATCGAGATTGCAAGGGCGGCAGCGCAGGCGGTGGGCGCCCAGCACGACCACCTCGAGAAGAAGAGGTTATCTCCAGAGCACGTGGAGATGGCGCCCAAGCACCTGGACGTCGAGGGAAGGCACGTGGTGCTCATCGATGACATCATATCCACAGGAGGCACGATGACGACCGCAATCGGGATGCTCACCGAGCAGGGGGCATCTCGTGTGTACGTGGCGTGCGTGCATCCCGTGTTCGTCAAGAACGCCATCGTGAGGCTGTTTGCCGCGGGGGCTGGAGACATCGTGTTTACCGACACGATAGAGGGCCGTGGTGGCGTGGTGAGCGTGGCACCCCTGATTGCCCGCCATCTGAGGGAGATGCGATGAGGGGTGTGGTCGTCGGCGTGCTGGTGGTGCTCGCCGCCAGCAGTGGACTGCTCCTCGGGCTTCTCATCGCAGGGTACGAGCTGCCCATAGGCGACCAGATAGCGGTGATATACATGGACGGCTATCTCATAACAGAGGACGTGCCCTCTGGATGGGGAGTCGCGAGCTCGGAGGCAATAGCAAAGGCGATACGGCAGGCGGTGGACGATGGCAGCGTGCGGGCAATCGTGCTCAGGGTGAACAGCCCGGGCGGCTCGATTGCAGCCTCTGAGGAGATAAGGGCTGAGGTGATGCGGGCAAGGCAGGCTGGAAAGCCCGTGGTGGCGTCCATGGGCTCTGTTGCCGCCTCTGGAGCATATCATGTGGCGTCGGCGTGCGATTACATCATGTGTTCCAACGCCACACTCACGGGAGGGGTGGGCGTGCTCTGGGTGTTCGAGGACAGAAGCGGGTACTATGATGACGAGGGAATACAGTTCTTTATAGCCAAGAGCGGAGAGCTCAAGGACATGGGCACCGACACGAGGCCACTCACCGAGGAGGAGAGGGCGTATGCGCAGGAGGTGGTTTCCTCCCTGTTTGAGAAATTCATCTCAGACGTGCAGAGCGAGCGTAACCTCACACAGGAGGCCACGAACTACATCTCGGATGGCAGGGTGCTCACTGGGATAGAGGCGCTCGAGCTGGGGCTCGTGGATGGCACGGGGGGGCTGTTCGATGCGATTGACAAGGCAGCAGAGCTGGCTGGTATCTCGGAGTATGGCATACGGTACATGGAGAAGCCCTCCATCACACGCCTCCTGCTGGGTGCACAGCACAACGAGACCCAGATACGAGAGACGCTGAGGCACGTGGGCGTGGGGTGGGTGGTGAGCACTATTTGAGCTGGCGGCTCTTCGTGTCTGAGGAGCACGCTCTCGTGGGTGCAAGTGGACCCATCAGGCTTGCAAGCTGTGCACCCATTGGAGGGGGTGTGAGAAATGCTCTGGGCGTTGTGAACATGAGTGTGCCCAGGGACTTCGCCCCCTGCGACCTCGACGAGCTTGCCAGAAGGCGGCTTGTGGACGCACATCTTCCCCTTGACTGTGCCGTGATGTTCACGGCAGCCCGCATCGAGAATGCCGTGCTCTCGCAGAGGGGCGAGGTGGCGTGCGCCATCACCGCAGGACTGTCCAACGCCGCCTCAATCGGGCACACTTCACCATGCAACGCTCTGGGCACCATCAACATAATCCTCCTGATAGACGCCATCCTGAGCGATGCGTGCCTGATAAACGCCGTGCAGAGCGCAGCAGAGGCAAAGTGTGCCGCCGTGATGGACATGGGTGTGTTCGTGGGGGGAGAAAGGGCGACTGGCACCACCACCGACTGCGTGGCAGTGGGCAGCACCCAGAGGGGAAAGCACCACGAGTATGCGGGAAGCGGCACGGTGCTGGGTCACACCATCGGCAGGCTCGTGAGAAGGGGCGTGAGACGGGCGGTTGCACTTCAGGATGGGTTAGAGTGATGCTCACGTGGTCTTGAGATGCAGGCAGTCGCCAGAGAGCACCCTCTGGATGGAGCCGTCTTCTGTCCTTATCAGAAGCCAGCCCTCGGTGTCCACCCCAATCGCCACGCCCCTGATGGTCTGTGTGAGTGTCCTCACCTCCACATGCCTTCCAATGGTGTCCGAGAGCGCCTTCCAGTCATCGAGTATGCTGGAGAGGTGCTCGTGAAACGTCCTGTACTCCTCCTCGAACTGGAAGAGCACCTGCTGCAGCAGCGACACCCTGTCCACGGGCTCGCCAAGCTCCCTCTGCATCGATGTGGCTCTCTCCCTTATGTCCTCAGGCAGCAGCTCGATGTCCACGTTGGCGTTGATGCCCATACCCACGACGACGTAGTTCACGACATCTGGGGTAGCACTCACCTCGTTGAGGATGCCGCACACCTTCTTTCCATCGATGAGCACGTCGTTGGGCCACTTAATCTTGGCGTTGAGCCCATAGCTTCTCAGCACCTTGGCAACCGCCACACCGGCCACATAGGTGAGCTGCACAGCCTCGGATGGGGTGATGTTGGGTTTTAGGATGATGGAGAACCACAGACCTCCGAGGGGCGATATCCATGGCCTGTGCACTCTCCCTCTCCCTCCTGTCTGACTCTCTGCCACCACCACAGTACCATCGGTGTCCACGAACTGGGATGCTATCTGCCGTGCCACATCGTTGGTGGAGGTGACCTCAAAGAAGTGAAGCAGCTTTCGTCCTATGATGGACGTCCGAAGCCCCCTCTTGATATTCTTGGGAATAAGCAGGTTGTGGTAGTCTTTCAGCCTGTATCCCAGCTTTGGTGAGGACTCCACCCTGTATCCCATCCTCATCAGGCTCTGGGCGTACTTGCTGACAGTGGCTCTGGACACCCCGAGGTGCCTGCTGAGCAGCTCTCCTGACACGAGCTCCCCCTCGTAGCTGAACAGAATGGAAAGCAGATGCGTCTCGATGGCCATACTCCTATCTCCCCCTTTCCTTTCTTGCCCCTGTCCTTTTATACCTTCTTGAACCCGTATCTGCCCACGAGCGGGACGAACACCACGCCTCCCCATGACTCGTGCTCGAACTCGCCCTCAGATACCCTTCGTACCAGATACAGGGTCTGGGAGGCGCTGCCTATGGGGATGACCATCCTCCCCCCTACCTTGAGCTGCTCGTACAGCGGTGGTGGCACTGCGGGAGCTGCACATGCAATGCTTATGCCATCGTAGGGAGCCTCTTTCGGGTATCCGAGCGTGCCATCCCCCACCACCACCTCCACGTTGTGGTACCCTGCCTGTGCGAGGTTCTCCCTCGCTGCTCTCGCAAGGGGCTCAATCCGCTCGATGGTGATTACCTTTCCCCCTTCCCCCACCAGCTCTGCGAGCACGGCGGCATGGTAGCCCATTCCACCTCCGACCTCGAGCACCCTGCCCCCCTCTGGTGGGTCGAGCAGCTCGCACATGATTGCCACCATATGGGGGGCGGATATCGTCTGCCCCTCGCCTATGGGAAGGGGGACGTCATCGTATGCGCTGTCCCTCACGCGCTCTGGCATGAACAGGTGCCTTGGCACCTTCTCCATCGCGGCGAGCACCCTCTCACTCATGCCCCTGCGCCTTAGGGTGGCCACCATCCTCCTTCTCGCATCGAGGTAGTTCATCACCACTCACGTGGGAGTGCATCATAGATAGCCTTTTTCACACCCTCTTCGCAAACACCCTCTTTATGGCGTATGCTGGGGCAGAGCCACCCCTTCGGCTGATGTAGCCTCCATTCCTTATCTTGATTTTCTCCACTCTCACCGTGCACCCACCGAGGGTGTACGTGTCGCCCACCACCACCTCGAGGCTCCCGTCCACCTTTGCCGACAGCGAGCGGGAGATGGGACCCTCTGGGTACGACACCTTGAGCTCCACCTCGTCAATTGCCCTTGCCCACACAGTGTCCACCTGATGGGCGTGCGCCCGCCTTGGCCTTCGCGCACCCGCCTCGAGCGCAGTAATCTCACAGAGCCGCACGTTGCCACTCTCCTCGTCGTCAAACAGCCGCTGCATGCCCACCTCGAGCACCTCGTCGGCATCTATGCGCACGCTCATCGCCTCGGAGTGCTCCCCAGTGCTCACCACCACCCTCACCATCTTGGAGGGTACTCTTAGTGGCTGATGGGCGTGCACTGTGCCACAGCGAGAGCATCTTACCACCATGTGTGCCCCCTGCTTCAGCACCACGTGGGGCGTGTGTGCCATGCACATGGGGCACTCGACGCTCAGTCTCTCCGTCAATCTCCCACCCCATAGCGTACGTGCACCGCAGCCCCCACATTGGCGTCCAGCATCTCCCTCGCGCTCAGCACCGCCCTGCCGGTGGCGAGCAGCACATCGTCCTCGTCCACCACGAGCACCTCGTCCCCCGCTCTTATCAGGGGGCTACACGAGAGCACGAATTTGGCAAACGCCGTTTTGCCCTGCCTAACGAAGGGCGCCGCCTCCCCATCCACCACCACCCTGTGGGCTGGCGGTGCAAAGTGCCGCCTCAATCGCTCGCCTCCAAGCGGGCTCAGTGTGAACAGCCCGTCCCTCGCCCTGAGGGTGGCAATCCTGACTGTGCCCTCCTTTATCTGCCTGATTCTCGAGCTGGACGAGAGCTCGATGCTCACATCATCACCAAACAGCGCTCTTCCAGCGCCCTTTCCGAACTGGTAGTCCGCAATCACCCTCGCCCTTCTCAAGAGCTCTGCAGAGCGCATACAATCCCCTCACAGCTTATACACTATGAACCTATCGGCATACCACTCATCCATCTCCATGCGCTGTTGGTCGGTGTTGAGCGTGAGCACCCCCTCACGCCTTGCCACCACCTCCACATTGCTCCCCACTCCAAGAGGCGACCTCTCGTGCCCGCTGTGGGCTATCGCCACCACCCTTCCCCTCTCGCCCACCTTTAGCTCAGAGAGCAGTATGGCAGAGCCCAGCTCCGTGGAGTGCTCCTTGCACTTCGGGATTGGGTTGCCATCTGGACATATCGCTGGATGGCCCAGCATCACGCACAGGCTGTCCAGCAGCCGCTCCGAGAGTGAATGCTCCAGCAGGCAGGACTCCTCGTGGGCATCCGCTGGCGAATACCCCAGCACCCTCACAAGAAAGCACTCGAGCACCTGATGCTTTCGCCTCACGAGGTTTGCCTCCCTATGCCCCTCTGGGGTGAGGGACACGCCATGATAGGGCGTGTACTCTATCAGTCCCTTTGAGCTCAGCCTCTGCAGCATCTCCGTGACGCTGGGCTGGGACACCCCCATCTCGGTGGCTATCGAGCTCGTCTTCACTGGACTGCCCTCCTTGCGGGACAGGTACAGGATTGTCTCGAGATACTCCTGCAGCTTGTACTCATCGAGGCTACGATGTCCCATGATAGGGGATGTATTTAGGGCATGTTAAATAGTTATTCCCACCATTGCACCCTTATGTGGGGGTCGTCCTCTATGAACACGCACTCAAACGGCAGCCTGTGGCACAGTGCCCTCATCGCTGGCGCCTCGGTGTAGTAGTGCCCTGCATCGAACAGTGCCATTCCCGGGTAGTCTCGGATGATGTGGTGCCGAAGCTCTCCAGACACATAGGCATCCACCCCAAGCTCGCGCGCCTCGTCGAGCAGCGCTGAGTGGAAGCCGCTTCCTGCCACCACCATCACCCTCTCCACGTCCTGCTTGCCCACGAACTGCACATGGGTGCCCAACCGCTCAGAGATGAGCATGGCAAACTCCTCCGCAGAGCACGGCTCCACCTCGCCCACGCACCCCATGTCCAGCCTCTCCACCTCCTCAAGGCCCAGAAGCTGGGCGAGCGTGTCATTGGTGCCCTCAGGCGCACGGTCGAAGTTTGTGTGCATCACATACACAGATATCTCGTTCTCCAGCGCTATCTTGAGCCTCTCGCACACCTCCCACCTGAGCGTACTCACGGGATAGAACAGCATCGGGTGATGGCAGATGAGCAGGTCCACCTCCAGCCTCGCAGCCTCCTCGAACGCAAAGTCCGAGGGGTCGAGCGATACAGCGGCACTGGACACGTTGTTGCGCCTGTCCACCACCAGCCCTATCCTGTCCGCATCCTCGGGGTCGGCAAGCTCTGGAGGAGCGATGTCCTCAAGTATTGAGACGACCTTGCTCAACCTGTACATATGCCCTCCAGCTGGTGCTCAAGGATGGTGCTCGCACACGCTCGAGCACCACTGATTTTCTTTTTTCCAAACTATTAATACCTGTGCCCAATCCCGCAGAATGGGGAGCAAAAACTATATACTTTACTAATAGTCAAGTTTATTTGCTTGATAATAATCAAGATTATTTGATTTATGGAGGGATCAGAATGGACGATGTATCGGGTGTGATGCTCACGGGAGTGCTACTCGGCATAGCGGTGTTTGGCGCAAAGAGCGGGATTGGCTGCGGGCTCTCGAGCCTCTCAAGACGGGAGCTCGTGGGTGTGGCGGGAGCGTACCTCCTCATGGCGGTGGTTGCGAGCATGCTGGCGGGCTCCATATTCTCCCATATTGGCACCGCCGTGCTCACCCTCGGTGTGGCGATGCACGCGCTCATGGGCATCGCTCTCATTGTGGGTGGGATGCACACCGTGAAGAGCTTCGTGTGCAATCACAGGGACATCACAAGAAGGACGTTTCTCATCATCTCCGCTCCCTGTCCCGTGTGCCTCGCAGCTACGTTCCTTGCGTGCTCTGTGCTGCAGAGCCTCGGCGATATGGGGGCGCTCAAGGTGGGGGCGCTCGTTGGCGCAACGTTCGCGCTCTCTATAGGCACTGCGAGCTATGCTGCCCGAAGGATAAGGGGCGCCACAGCGAGGGCCCCAGCCCTGCTGGGCAACATCATGATGTTCCTCGGAATGTTCTACGTGCTCTCTATCCTCGTGATACCTTCCTATCTGCAAACGCAGAGCCTCTCGGTGGTGAGCGCTGCATCCAGCGCAGCCACCCTCTCCACTGAGCAGCTGCTCACCAGCGCCCTCGTGCTCGGGGGCTTTACGGCATTAGGGTTTGGAGTATCCAAGTGGACCAAAAGGTGATGCTGATGGATCTTGCCACGCCCGTATTCTCCATGATGTACGTGATATCCACCTCCCTGCTCTATCCAGTGATTGTGATGCTCATAGGGTTGGTTGGCTGGTCTCTCATCATGCTGGGGGCGTTCATTTCGGAGTACACCGCAAGACACAGGAACCTCGAGGAGCTGGAGAGTGCAGCCCTCAGAGCGAGACGTGCACTTGATGAGGAGGATGTGGAGGCGGCTGCAGGCGCCCTCGAGGGCGTTGAGGCAAACCCCTTCGTGAAGGGGTTTTTGAGAGAGCTCGCGTCCTCGTTAAGGCAGAAGAACACGAAAAAGGCGGAAAAGCTGATGGACGACTACGAACTAAAGACCGCAGGAGTTCTGGAGAAGACAGTGATGGGCGCCAAGGTGGGTCCCATGGTGGGGCTCATGGGCACCCTGATACCGATGGGCCCCGCACTCGCTGGGCTCGTGAGTGGAAGCGTGGAGCAGATGGTGACCAACCTCATCATCGCGTTTGCCACCACGGTGCTGGGGCTGGCAGCGGGAATTGTGTGCTATGGCATCTCACTTGTGAGAAGGAGGTGGTATGCACAGGACATGAGCGACATCGAGTACGTGGTGGACATTCTGGAGGGGTGATATGCGGAGGAGAAGGAGGCTCGAGCTGGCACTGGAGGAGCACGACCCCATGAGCAGCGTTGCCAACCTGTTCGATGTGGCGATGGTGTTTGCTGTCGCCCTGCTGGTGGCGATGGTGATGTTCTACAACATGCCAGAGCTCGTGAGCCCCAACGAGAACATCACCATCGTGAAGAACCCAGGCGAGCCAGACATGCAGATAATCATAAAGGAGGGGCAGGAGATCGAGGTGCTCAACATGACCGACAAGCTCTCTGGGGGACAGGGTGTGAAGATGGGAGTGGCATACAGGCTGAAGGATGGAAGGGTGATATACGTGCCTGAGAACATCACAGAGGAGCAGCAGTAAGGTACCTTCTGTCTATCGTTCATGGGTGTGCAGAAAAATCCCAGTGCCGCAGTCAGTCCTTGATTGCCTCAGTGGGAGCAGGTAGAGCACTCAACCGAGGCACCCTCTTTTGCACACAACCACAAAAAACACAAAACACAAAAAAGAAAAAGAAAAAAGAAGAGCCACGGACTTACAGTCCGTAGTTCTTCGGGTTGAACACGTCCACCTTCTCGGAGTACTCCTTGATGCACTCGTCCATGAAGGCGTCCATGGAGTCTGGGAAGCTCGCCAGCTCCTCGAGTGCCTTGTCGAGCGCCTTCCTCTCGAACTTCGTGAGCTTCAGCTCGCCCTTCTTGTTGGCCTCGTCCACAATCTTTGCGGCGGTCTCGCCCGCAGCCTTTGCCCTGA
Organism: Methermicoccus shengliensis DSM 18856; assembly: GCF_000711905.1. Lineage (NCBI taxonomy): Archaea > Methanobacteriati > Methanobacteriota > Methanomicrobia > Methanosarcinales > Methermicoccaceae > Methermicoccus > Methermicoccus shengliensis. The sequence continues at coordinate 1,294 of NZ_JONQ01000014.1, read as the reverse complement.
GGTAGACGTCGTTGCCATTCTCGACGATTGCCTGCCCAACTTTGAAGGCGTTGAAGTATGCGAGCACATAGGGCTGCGGGTCCCTGTACAGGTCGGCTGCCACGTACAGGTCTCTGAGCACCTTGTCCTTGCCCGTCTGCTTTGCGGCGTTCATCAGGGCGACCTCGTATCCGAGAGCCTGTGCCCACACCTGCACCGTGGAGCCACCGAACTCGGAGTGATACTCCACGGACTCGTTGGACCACAGGTCACAGCACTGTGCAATCAGGTTGCCCATGACGTCCGCGTGGGCGCACGTGGCGTCCTTGCCCTCCTGGGCGTGGGGCACACCTGCCACGGCCTTCACGATTGGACCCTCGTATCCACAGTCCTTGCCAGGTCCCTTGGCGCCACACTCGTAGCACACGAGCGTCCTGCCAGCTGCGATGGCCCTGGCGATGATGGCATACACGTGGGGCAGGTTGTTGTCCAGCAGACCGCCAGCCACGAACATGCACGTGTTGGCACCAGAGCAGTTGGTCTCACCGCCGGGTATGCAGCTCGTGCCCGCCTTGTTCACGGTGTCCACTATCTGGCTCCACACCCACTCCATGTCGATGCTGCCCAGGCAGCCGATGCCGAACAGGATGCCCTTGAGGTCCTGCCTGGCCACTGCATAGTCCAGAATCTCCTTGCCGCCCACGGTCTCACAGGAGATGTTGGACGCACCCGCCTTGGCACATGCCTCCACGGTAGCAATCATCTTGTTGGGGTAGTCGTGCTCTGCGTCCTCTCTCAGGCCAGCGGGTGCCAGCTCATCACGCCTGATGTCACCCGGTGTGTGCCTGAGAGCGAGCTTGATGCCATACTCCTCGTTGAACTTCTTCATCAGCTCGAACTGCTTCTTGGTGACCGCCTCGCCCCATGATGGGTCGTTGGTCATCTGGAACACGTGCTCTGTCTCGAGCTGCATGGTGGGAAGTCCAATCGTGACACACCTCTCGAGGATGTCCTTGGTGATGTGTCTGTACTCGTTCACAAGCTTCATCTTGGAGGCCTCAGAGCCGGGCCTTGGTGCGTAGTTGGTCTCTGGCACCACGTATCCTGCACCAAGCTCCAGGTCCAGTCCGTAGTTCTTGATGGGGTTCGGAGCCTCTCCGAACACCATGTCGTCTGGGTTGGTGTAGGCCATCTTGGTGTATCTCATCTTTACAGCCATAGTTCCTCCTCCCAATGGTTTTTTACAGGGGAGTGGTGGAGTTTATTCTGATATAAATGTTATCAATTGTAAGGATTTCACTCTGATTTTACCCTA